>JAGOCN010000284.1 GCA_017998735.1 Giesbergeria sp. | reverse complement strand
GTCAGGCGCGGCAGGTGCACCGGGTCGATGCCCGGCCCGCTGTCCGCCACCGAAAACACCGCACTGCCATCGGAGAGCTGCTCCCATGCCACACGGATGGTGCCGGACGCCGGCGTGTAGCGCACCGCGTTGGCCACCAGGTTGGACAGCGCGCTTTGCAGCTCGGCGGGCGCGCCGGCCACTTCGCCCAGCGCGGCCAGCGTCCGGGCTGGTGGAAACAACAGCCGGTGCGCGGGCTGCGGCGCAGGGGCCAGCAGGTTCGACAGCGCGCGCGCCTCGCTTTCACAGGTGGTCAGCAGCTGCGCCACCGGCGTCCATTCGGCCCCGCCAGGCAGCGGGCTGCCCTCCAGGCGCGAGAGGGTCAGCAAATCCTGCACCACGCTTTGCATGCGCGCTGCCTGCTGCGCCATCAGCGCCAGGTAGCGCTCCTGCTCTTCGGGCGCCAGCGAGAGCGTCTGCAGCGTCTCGACAAAGCCGCTCAGCACCGTCAGCGGGGTGCGGATCTCGTGCGACACGTTGGCCACGAAGTCGCGCCGCATGGCATCGGCCTGTTCCAGCGAAGTCACGTCGCGCGACAGCAGCAGGCTGCGGCCAGCGCCATAGGGGTGCAGCTGCACCGACAGCCGCACCGGGTGGGCGGCAGTGCTGTGGCGCCCGTCGAGCAGCACGCCGCCCTCGTAACTGCGGCCGGCCAGGTAGGCGCCGAAATCGGGATGGCGCACCAGGTTGCCGATCGACTGCAGCAGATCGCGCTCGGGATCGATGCCGAACTGCCCGGCCGCAATCTGGTTGCACCACTCGATGCAGCCCTCGGCATTGAGCAACACGACGCCGTTGGGTGAAGCCTGCAGCGCCGCCTGCACCTCCTGCAGGCGCTGGCGGCTGTCGTGCACCTGGCCTTGCTGCTGGCGCAGCAGGCGGCGGGCGCGGTCGCAGGCCTCGCCCCACAGGCCGTGCAGGTGCGGCGCCTGCGCCAGTTCGCCGTGCCGCAGCCAGCGCACCACGCGCAGGCCACGCCACAGGTCCCAGACAAACCACAGCCAGGCCGCGGCCGCCGCGCCGGCCGCTGCGCCCCAGGGTCCGCCCTGCCAGCCGCCCAGCAGGGCGCCGGCCAGCTGGGCACAGAAAAACACCAGAAAACGAAAGAACATGGAATGTCCTGGAAAGAAAGAAATTTCCGCGCTGGGCCATGGATCGGCGGGTCGGCAATTCAATAATCCGGCCAGTCCGGCACGGCAGTGCCTTGGAGCGGTTTGTGGCCGGTTGAGGGCGCGATGCGGTGCCGGGGGAACACCGCCTCTGCCACCGATTCTTTTTTTTTGGCAAAAAGCGCCTCCAGCGCACATGCAGCCTGCGCCGCCAGCTCCTCTTTCAATAGCAAAATTCAACGCCTTTTACACAAGGGATGCAAGCTGGCCAAGGCGAAAATGCCCTGGGCAGCAGCCAAAAATCCATCTGCCGCGCCACGGCCCAGGGGCTTGACCACAGCGGCTGCAGACCGGGCCTTGCGTCGGGCATTTTTTGCACCAGCTGCGCCGGCCAGGGCCTGCCTGGCGCCTGGTTTCACGCCCTGGCCAGTGGCTGCGGCAACGCCGGCCGGCCGGTCAGGCGGTAGCCCGCACCGCGCACGGTTTCCACCATCGCAGCGGCTGCGCCGAGCGACTCGCGCAGGCGCTTGACATGCACGTCCACGGTGCGCTCTTCGATGAACACCTGGTCGCCCCACACCCGGTCGAGCAGCTGCGTGCGGCTGTGCACGCGCTCGGCATGCTGCATCAGGTAGTGCAGCAGCCTGAACTCGGTCGGTCCCAGCTTCAGGGCCTCGCCCTGCCAGCGCACGCGGTGCGTGGCCGGGTCCAGCTCCAGGGCGCCAATGGCGATGCCCTCGTCGCCCGGCCCCGGTGCGCGCCGGCGCAGCACCGCGCGGATGCGCGCCAGCAGCTCCTGGGTGGAAAACGGCTTGGTGATGTAGTCGTCGGCCCCGGCGTCCAGCCCGGCCACCTTGTCGGGCTCGTCGCCGCGCGCGGTCAGCATCAGGATGGGCACGGCCCCGGTGCGGGGGTCGGCGCGCCACTGGCGCGCCAGCTGCAGGCCGCTCTGGCCGGGCAGCATCCAGTCGAGCAGGATGGCGTCGGGCAGCGCAGCGTCCAGGGCGCGCTGGGCGGCTTCGCCGTCTTCGGCCAGAACCGGCACAAAGCCGCTGTGCCGCAGGTTGACCGCAATCAGCTCGGCAATGGCAGGCTCGTCCTCCACGACCAGGATTCGGGGCAGTTTTTTCATGGCAGCGGGTGCGGCGTCACAGCACCGACGATTCGATCTGGTCGAGCGAGGTGTGGCGCACGTCCTTGCCCTGGACCAGGTAGATGATGAGCTCGGCCACGTTCTTGGAATGGTCGCCGATGCGCTCGATGGCCTTGGCCAGAAACAGCAGGTCCAGGCTGGCCGAGATGGTGCGCGGGTCTTCCATCATGTAGGTGACCAGCTTGCGCACAAAGCCGTCGAATTCCTCGTCGATCAGGTCGTCCTCCTTCAGGATCGCCACGGCCGCACGGGTGTCGAGCCGCGCCAGCGCATCGAGCGCCTTGCGCAGCAGGCCCAGCGCCAGGTCGGCGCCCACGCGCAGGTCCATGGTGGGCAGCTGGCGCGCCGAGCCGCTCTCGATGATGGACTGCACCATGCGCGCCATCTTGTGCGCCTCGTCGCCCATGCGCTCGAGGTTGGCCGTGGCCTTGGAAAAGGCAATCAGCAGGCGCAGGTCGCGCGCCGTGGGCTGGCGCCGGGCAATGATGCTGGAGAGCTCGTGGTCGATTTCCACTTCCATGGTGTTCACGCGCTGCTCGATCGCTTCCACCTCGGCCACCGATTCCAGGCTGAAATGCGACAGCGCATGGATGGCGTGCTGGATCTGCGTTTCCACCAGGCCGCCCAGCTCCATGACGCGGGCGGTGATGCTGCTCAGTTCGCTGTCGAACTGCGATGAAAGGTGTTTTTCCGCCATGTCCAGTCCTTTCAGCCAAAACGGCCGGTGATGTAGTCTTCGGTTTCCTTGCGCTGGGGCTTGAAGAACAGCTGCTCGGTGCTGCCAAATTCCACCAGATCGCCCAGGTACATGTAGGCCGTGTAGTCGCTCACGCGCGCCGCCTGCTGCATGTTGTGCGTGACGATCACCACGGTGTAGTCGCTTTTCAGCTCGGCAATCAGTTCCTCTATTTTTGCCGTGGAAATCGGGTCCAGCGCCGAACACGGTTCGTCCAGCAGCAGCACCTCGGGCTTGATGGCAATGCCGCGTGCAATGCACAGGCGCTGCTGCTGCCCGCCCGACAGGCTGGCGCCGCTCTGGCCCAGCTTGTCCTTCACCTCGTTCCACAGCGCCGCCTTGCGCAGCGCCCACTCCACCCGGTCGTCCATGTCGGTGGCGCCGAGCCTTTCAAACAGCTTCACGCCAAAGGCAATGTTGTCGTAGATCGACATCGGGAACGGCGTGGGCTTTTGAAACACCATGCCGATGCGGGCGCGGATCAAGGCCACATCCTGCTTGCTGGTCAGCAGGTTTTCACCGTCCAGCACGATCTGGCCCTCGGCGCGCTGCTCGGGGTACAGCTCGAACATGCGGTTGAAGGTGCGCAAGAGCGTGGACTTGCCGCAGCCCGACGGGCCGATGAAGGCCGTCACCTTGTTCGCC
>JAGOCN010000283.1 GCA_017998735.1 Giesbergeria sp. | reverse complement strand
TGCGTCTGCATCAGCACGCTGGCCAGCGCGGTGGTCATGCCCAGTTTCAAGGCAAAGAACAGAAAGCCGAACTGCCCCAGCCCCTGGAACAACCCGTACACCAGCACCCAGTGCCAGGGCAGGCGTGGCCGGCGCACCAGCAGCACCATCGGCAGCGCGGCAAAGGCATAGCGCGCCGCGCCCAGCTGGAACGGCGTGAAAGTCTCCAGCCCCCACTTCATGGCGAGAAAATTCAGCCCCCACAAAATCACCACCGCCAGCGCCGCCAGCAGGTCGCGCGGCGGCAGCGGGGCAAGGGGCGCCAGGGCAGGGGCCGGCAGCCGGGCACTCATGGCCTGTTGCCTGTGCCGGCAAGGCCAAGGGGTGCATCCCCAGCCCGGCCTTGCCACGCAAACACAGCGCAGCAAAGACCCACCATGGGTGCGTTCAAAAAATACGGCATGGCAAAAAGTGCAAAGTGCAAAGGGCAGAGGGCAAAAACAAAAAATGGTCGGCAGGAGTGCCTGTGCCATGGCCTGGAGTCTTTGAACCCCCACGCCATTGCTTTCAATGCAAGGCAATGGCTGTAAGACCCACAAGAAAAAGTACCCCGGTAAAAGAACCTGGGCGCAATCCGCAACGCAGTTTCAAATTCAACCACATCCTGCAACAATGCCCCTTTGCCAGCTGCCGCGCTTCCCTGGCCCCTGGTCAACCGCCTTGCGTGGTGCAGGGCAGATGCGCCATGCAACGTGCATTTCCCCATCTTTCCATCGCCGCCATGCACAGCCTGCGCCAGCAACGCACCCACAAATTCATTGCCGCCCGCCAGCAGCACCCCGCCTGGCTGCTGCTGGCCTCGCGCCGGGCGCCGTTGATGCTCAGTTGCCTGGATGCGCTGTTTGAACACCAGCCTGGCGGCGTGCCGCTGGACCACGCAGTGCAGGCGCTGGCCGATATGCTGGCCGCCCATGCCAACCAGCCCGACTTTGGCATCGACGGCACCGATGTTGCCGCGCAGGCACGGCGCGAGCTGCGCGAATGGATTCGCCGCGCGCTGGTCACCGAACGCGATGGCTGCGTTTTTGAAACCGATGCGCTCAAGACGGCGCTGCGCTTTGTGGCGCAGCTGGACCAGCGGTGGATGACCTCCACCGCTTCCCGGCTGGCTGTGGTGCAGCGGGAAATCGACAACCTGGCCGCAGCCCTCGACCCCGACCCGCGCAGCCGCGCCGAGCACCTGGAGCGGCGCATCGAAGACCTGCAGCAGCAACTGGTCAGCGTGCGCGCCGGCCGCCTGCCGGTGCTCAGCGATGCGCAGGCCGTGGAAGGCATCCGCGAGGTGTATGCCCTGGCCACCAGCCTGCGCGCCGATTTCCGGCGCGTGGAAGACTCCTGGCGCGAAGCCGACCGCACGCTGCGCCAGTCCATCCTGAGCGCCCAGCAGCACCGGGGTGCGGTGGTGGACCGGTTGCTCGACGGCCACGCCAGCCTGCTGGCCACGCAGGAAGGCCGCGTGTTCGAGGGTTTTCAGCAGCAGCTGGACCAGCAGAGCGAACTGGCCGATATGCGCTCGCGCATCCGCAGCATCCTGGAGCACCCAGCCTCCAGAACCGCGCTGGACGACCTGCAGCACATCGCCCTGCGCCTGCTGGTGCAGCAGCTCATTGCGGAGGCCAAGGTGGTGCAGGGCGTGCGCGCGCGCAGCGAGCGCGAGGTCAGCCAGTTCATGAAAACCGGCCAGGCGGCCGAAAACCAGCGCGTCGGCCAGCTGCTCAACGAGCTGCTGCACCAGGCGCTGGACCTGGACTGGCAGCGCCCGTCGGTGCGCCGCCAGAGCGTGCCCCTGCCGCCGCTGGGCGTGGCGCTGTCGGGGCTGCCATTGATCGAGCGGCTGCGCGCCAAGTCGCTGGACGCGGCAGAGCAGCACAGCGCGCTGCTGCTGACCACGCAGTACGCCGACATCGACCAGGTGGAAGACGAGTTCTGGCAGGCTTTTGAAAGCCTGGACCGCGCAGCGCTGGTGCAGCAGACCCTGGCGGTGCTCGAGCGCAGCGGCCAGCCCCTGAGCCTGGCCGCACTGGCCCAGGCACTGCCACCGGGCGAACACGACCTGGAAGTGCTGGCGCTGTGGATGGCCATGGCGTGCGATGCCGGCCTGCCCCGGGGCGCCGGGCACGAGCAGATCGACACCACCGACCCCGGCCCACGCTATGGCGCGGCGCAGCAGTGGCGCTTCACGGTGCCGCAGGTGGCGCTCTCTGCCGAAGCGCTGCGCAGCAGGGGCCAGGAGTGGTAATGCAGAAAAACTGCCCGTTTCCCAGGCTGTGAAAATCCACGGGACACTGGTCTGAAATACATTCAAAAAGGTTTTCCATGGCACTGATCGAGGGTTTCCGCGTCCGCAACTACCGGGCTTTGCGTGACATCACCCTGGGCAAGCTCTCTGCTGACCAGAAAGGCGACCCGCTGACGCCCTTCACCGTGGTCATTGGAAAAAACGGGGTCGGCAAAAGCACCCTGTTCGATGCCTTCGGCTTTGTGGCCGATTGCATGAACACCGATGTGGAGACTGCCTGTGACGCCAAACTGCGGGGCGGCTTCGAGCGCATGCGCTCTCTGGGTGTGGACGGCCCCATCCGCTTTGACATCTACTATCGCGAAGCGCCAGGCGAGCGTCCCATCACCTATGAACTGGCCATCAACGTCGACTCCGGCGGACGGCCGTTTGTGGAGTCAGAGGTTCTGAAACAGCGCCGCAAGGGCCAAAAGCATGGCAGGCCCTACCCCTTTTTGCGCCTGCAGCAGGGTGCAGGCAAGGTATGGGCGGGCGAGGAGGCGGTGGAAGAAGAAAGCAGTGAGGAAGACCGCGCCCAGGAAGATGTGGAATTGACCGACTTGCGCCAGCTGGGCATTGCCACGCTCGGAACGCTCAAGGAACACCCGCGCATCAAGAGGTTCAGGGATTTTCTGAAGGGTTGGTACCTTTCGTATTTTCATCCCGATGCCGCCCGGACCATCCAGCTTGCGGGTGCGCAGCGCCACTTGAACATCCATGGCGACAACCTGGGCAACGTCGTGCAGTACATGGAGCGCGAGCACAAGGCGCGCTTTCAGTCCATCCTGGACCGCATTTCCAGCAAGATTCCCGGAGTCCAAAGCATCAAGACGGACGTGACACTGGACAAACGGCTGCTGCTGCAGTTCAACGACGGAGCGTTTTCCGACCCGTTCTACGCATCGCAAATGTCCGATGGCACATTGAAAATATTTGCCTACCTGCTGTTGATGGAAGACCCCGACCCGCCGCCGTTCATCTGCATCGAAGAGCCTGAAAATGGCCTGTACCACCGCTTGCTCGATTCCCTGGCCAGCGAGTTGCGCAGCCACGCCACCGGCAAGAAAAACGCACCGCAGGTGTTTGTGACCACGCACCAGCCTTATTTTGTGGATGCGCTCTCGCCCCATGAAGTCTGGATTCTGGAAAAGGGCGGTGATGGCTTTGCAACGGTGCATCGCGCCTCCGACATTGAACTGGTGCGCAACCTTGTGGCGGAAGGTCTGCCGCTGGGAGGGCTGTGGTACAGCGACTACCTTGATGCGAGGTAGGCAGGCCATGCACATCGAATTTCTGGTGGAAGACAGTTCTGGCGCATTGTTGATCAAGGCTTTGCTGCCTCTGGTGCTGGGTCCGGAAGGCACACCCCACACC
>JAGOCN010000282.1 GCA_017998735.1 Giesbergeria sp. | reverse complement strand
CTGGGCGACTATGTGCTGGCGCACGCCTATGTGCGCGAAGACCATGTGCTGGACGAAGAGCTGCCGCTGTGGGTGCCGATTCCGGCGCTGGCCGAAATCCAGCTGGCGCTGGAGCAGGCCGTGGCCGACGTGACGCAGATGGCCGGCCCCGACCTCAAACGCGTGATGCGCACCGGCACCGTGGCCAGCACCGACAACCGCAACTGGGAACTGCTGCCCGACAACCTGCCCCAGCGCCGCTTCAGCCAAAGCCGGGCGATCGCGCTGGACATGGAAAGTGCCACCATCGCCGCCAACGGTTTCAGGTTCCGCGTGCCGTACGGCACCCTGCTGTGCGTGAGCGACAAACCGCTGCACGGCGAAATCAAGCTGCCCGGCATGGCCAACCACTTCTACCGCGAGCGCGTAGACCAGCACCTGCGCATCGGCATGCGCGCCATCGACATCCTGCGCGCCGGCGGCGTGCACCGCCTGCACAGCCGCAAGCTGCGCAGCTTTGCAGAGGTGGCGTTTCAGTGAGCGGGGTGCTGTAGGACAGTGGGGGCCTGGCATGGAGTGCGGAGAAAACGGGCGGTGCCGGCAGGATGCCAGACGCTGCTGGAAGCCGTTTTAAATACCCAGTCAAATTGGCCTCCAAGGCTTACCCTATAAGCGCCACAAGCTATTGATTTGGTAGTTTTTGAACCCTTGTGCCTGAACTGCCCCGGGCTCTGGGGAGTACCCGCAATGCCTGCGCACCCGGGAATTTTTCGCTGCACAAGTGGTCGGGTCCGTGCAGGCAGCAAAGGTGCCTTGTTGGGGCCAAGGCACCGATCAACGGTCCATTCAGCCCGGCACCGTTGTGCGGTGCAGGCCCAGTCGCTCCTCAGAACACCCTCCCCTCTGGGCTGTTCGCCGCACCAAATACCAGACACCCGCTCCATCGCGCCGGGTTTTCCTATGGAAAACTACTTAGCGGCAAACCCTGTGCAGGTCGCACCCGCCCGTCTCCACAATCGCCAAAGGGCCGCAGTACGCCGGTCCACCAAAACCAGGAGACGACCTTTGACACATTTCCATCCCTCCATCCGGCCCATGCCAAGCATTGGCGCCTGCTGGCTGTTGCCAGTGCCACCCTGGCGCTCACCGCCTGCGGCGGCGGCGACTCGCCCAGCTTCAACTTTGACAATGCCAGCAAGGACCTGGCCACCCAGCAGGTGTCGGTAGACAAGATCGGCCTGCCTACCAAGGGCGCGACCGTCACGTCGATTGAAACCCCGACCGCCGCCAGCGGCGCGCAGCCGCCCGCCTCGGTGCGGGCCAATATCGCCATTGCGCCCGTCGATCCTGCGGCCCCCGCGATCAAGATGGGCCTGTTGCTGCCTAAGGAGTGGAACGGCAAGGTGGTGATGCTGGGCGGCGGCTACAACGGCGTCCTGCCCAGCCTCTTCACCTACTCCGCCGCCCCGGCCAGCCAGGGTGCTTACCCCCTGCTGGCCAAGGGCTATGCGGTGTTTGCCAGCGATTCGGGCCACCAGACGGGCGCCTCCGGCAGCCGCGATGGCGGTTTTGGCACCAACGACGAAGCGGTGGCCAACTTCTCGGGCAATGCCTTGAAGAAAGTCAGCGATGTGGCCAATGTGCTGGTCGCCCGTTTTTACGGCAAGCAGCCCGAGCGCCGCTACTTCATTGGCGGCTCGACCGGTGGTCGCGAGGCCTTGGCCGTGGCGCAGAAATGGCCTGCCGACTGGGATGGCGTCGTCGCCTGGTACCCCGCCTGGAACGCGGCCAGCCTGGACCTGCAGTTTGGCCGCCTGAGCCGCGCCTTTGCCCAACCCGGTGCCTACCCCAGCCTGGACCAGCGCAAGCTGCTGCGCCAGGCCGCCCTGGCCCAGTGCGATGCGCTCGATGGCGCCGCCGACGGCGTGATCAGCAACGTGGCCGCCTGCAATGCGCAGTTCGACCCGGCCACCGCCCAGTTCAACGGTGCGCCCCTGCGCTGCGCCAGCGGCAGCAACGAGGGCGACCAGTGCCTGTCGGACGCGATGGTCAGCGCGCTCAAGGCCTACAACACCGCCATCACGTTCAATGCGCCGCTCGGCAGTGGCGAGACGCAGTACCCCGGCTTCAACGTCTGGGGTTCCGAACTGGGCGAACCCGGCACCAGCCCGCTGCAGCCCACGGTCAACCTGCTGGCCATGAACACCACCGCCCCGGCCAGCCCGGCGCCGCTCACCGCGCCCTATTGGGCGGTGTTCTGGGACCAGTGGGTGCGCAATTTTGTGACACGCGATGCCAGTTTTAATTCGCTCTCGCTCGACCCGCAAAACCCCGGCGCATGGACCGACCGCATCCACCATCTGGCAAAACTGCAGGACATCAACAGCACCAACCTGTCTGCCTTCAACCAGCGCGGCGGCAAGCTGCTGATGGCGCACGGCACGGCCGACGTGCTGGTCAGCACCCGCGCCACAGAGCAGTACTACGAGCGCGTGGTGCAAACCATGGGTGCTGCCAATGTGAAGAACTTTGCCCGCTACTACGAAGTGCCGGGCTATGGCCACGCTGCCAGCACGGTGTTCAACGCCAACTGGGATTCGCTCAGGGCGCTGGACCAGTGGGTGAGCGCCGGCACCGCGCCCACCGCGCAGGTGGTGAGCGACACCGCCGGCGTGCCCGGCCGCACCCGCCCACTGTGCGAATACCCCACCTGGCCGCGCTACAGCGGCGCAGGGGATGTCAACCAAGCCGCCAGTTTCAGCTGCGTGGCGCAGTAAGTTTCTTTATTAAATTGATAGCTGCCAACGCTTGCTGGACGGGCGTTAGCAGCTATTTTTACTTGAACTTCTGCTTTGTGTGCGTGGGTATGGGACCGGGGCATTTCATGGCTGAATTGCCGTGCAACCAGCAGCGCTCTGTCTCCAACGCCGCTGGCCCTTGCCCCCCCTCACCCAGAGGGTGAGGGGGTAAAACCGGCCATCCCTCCCTTTGGCCGACCGGCCAGTCAGCCCTCTGTCCAGCCAGTTCAGTCCAGCCCCAGTTCGGCCTTTTCTGCCTCGGTGAACACGCGCGAACGGGTGTGGAAGGCCTTGCCCTCCGGCCCTTCCAGCGAGAAGGTGCCGCCGCCCGCGCCGTCCAGCACGTCGATGGTCAGCTGCGTGTGCTTCCAGGTTTCGTACTGGCTGGCGCCCATGTAGAAGCGGCAGCCGCCAATGTCGCCCAGGTACACGTCACCGGCGCCAATCGTCAGTTCGCCGGGCAGGTAGGCGTTGGCGGCGCTGTTGTCGCAGCAGCCGCCCGACTGGTGAAAGAAGATTTCGCCGTGCTTTTTCTGCAGCAGCGCAATCAGCTCCAGCGCGGCCGGCGTGGCCAGCACCCTAGGAGTGGCTTCGTTGGCCATGGCGCGTCAGGCAGCCACCATGGCGCCACGAAAGATGCCTTCAATCTCGGCCTGCGTTGCTGGGCGCGGATTGGTAAAGCCACAGGCGTCTGCCAGGGCGTTGGTGGCCAGCATGGGAATGTCGGCTTCTTTCACGCCCAGTTCGCTCAGACTTTTGGGAATGCCGACATCACCCGCCAGCTGGCGGATTGCCGCCACACACGCCTTGGCACCAGCGGCGGCGTCCAGGCCTTGCACCGGCACGCCCATGGCCTGCGCCACCTGCGTCAGTCGCTCGGCGGACACACTGGAATTGAAGGCTTCGACATGCGGCA
>JAGOCN010000281.1 GCA_017998735.1 Giesbergeria sp. | reverse complement strand
GCTGCTTGCGCAATGCCCATCAGCGCTGCAGCCCATTTTTACCTGAAATTGCATTCGTTCTGGCTGGCTTCCAGAAGGCAAAACTTGCCTTTTCTTCACCGGGCCAGCTGGGTGCCACAGGCAGGTATTAAACAGCCGCTGCTGGCGGCCCGGCGCGCAGCCGCTGCAGCAGGCCGGCGGTGGCGCCGTCCAGACCGGATGCATCGCCACTGGCCAGGCGCGGTTGCAGGTGGCTGGCCAGCTGCTTGCCCAGTTCCACGCCCCACTGGTCAAAGCTGTTGATGCCCCAGACGGCGCCAGAGACAAAAACGCGGTGCTCGTAGAGCGCAATCAGCGCACCCAGCGAAGCCGGGTCCAGCTGCTCGAGCAGCAGCACCGTGCTGGGCCGGTTGCCGCCAAAGTGGCGGTGGCCGCACGCGCTGGTGCGCCCCTCCATCAGCGCCTGCGCCTGCGCCAGCGCGTTGGCCACCAGGCGCGGGTGCTGCGCCGGCAGGTCGCGCCCGCCGCGCCGCAGCACGATGAATTCGACCGGAATGGTGTCGCTGCCCTGGTGCAGCATCTGAAAAAACGCGTGCTGCCCGTTGGTGCCCGGCTCGCCCCACACCACTGGCGCAGTGGCAAACGGCAGCGCCCGTCCCTGCCAGTCCACGCCCTTGCCATTGCTCTCCATCTCCAGTTGCTGCAGATACGCCGACAGGCGGCGCAGACCATGGCTGTAGGGCGCAATGCAGCGGCTGGTGAAGCCGTGAAAGTTGCGGTACCAGATGTCCAGCAGACCCAGGCGCACCGGCAGGTTGCGCTCCAGGGGGGCGGTTTGAAAATGCTCGTCCATCGCATGCGCGCCGGCCAGCAGCTCCCTGAAGGCCTCGGCGCCAACGGCAATGGCAATCGGCAAACCAATGGCCGACCACAGCGAATAGCGCCCGCCCACCCAGTCCCAGAAGCCAAAGGTGGTGGTGATGCCAAAGGCTGCAGCCGCTTCCAGGTTGGTGGTGAGCGCGGCAAAGTGGCGCGCCAGCGGCACGGCGGCGCCCGGCTCCAGGCTGCCGCCATGCGCCAGAAACCAGTCGCGCGCCGCATGGGCGTTGGCCATGGTCTCGGCCGTGGTGAAGGTCTTGGACGCCACCAGGAACAAGGTGCGCTCGGGCTGCAGCTGGCGCAGCAGGCTTCCCAGCTCCATGCCGTCCACGTTCGAGACGAAATGCACGCGCTGGCCCGGTAGCCAGAGGTCTTCCAGCGCCGACACCACCATGGCCGGCCCCAGGCCCGAGCCGCCAATGCCGATGCTGACGATGTCGGTGATGCGTGCGTCCGCCCGCACGGATTCGGCGTAGTGCAGCATGGCACCCAGCACAGTGTGCACTTCGCAGCTGGCTTTTGCTATTGAATCAGTAGCTTCCGGCGCAGGCTGGGCTTGCGCTGGAGGCGGATTTCTCAACAAATGGTGCAGCACTGCGCGCTGCTCGGTGGTGTTGATGGCGGCGCCGGCCAGCATGGCATCGCGCTGCACCTCCAGACCGCATTCGCGCGCCAGCTGCAGCAGCAATGTTTCGGTGGCCATGTCGGTGCGGTTGCGCGACAGGTCGGCAAAGACATGCGGCGCCTCCTGGCTGAGCGCGGCGTAGCGGCCAGGGTCATCGGCAAAGGCGGTGCGCACGTCCAGGCTGCGGCCGGCGCGGTCGTAGTGCGCCTGCAGGACGCCCCAGGCGCGGGTCTGGTCGCAGCGCGTGCGCTGACCGTGCCAGGGGTCCAGTGCGTGCGCGGGCACCATTCAGGCGGCCAGCAGGAGCTGTTCCAGCTTGACCGTATCAAAGGCAAAGGCGCGGATGCCTTCGGCCAGCTTTTCGGTCGCCATGGCGTCTTCGTTGAGCGCATAGCGAAAACCGGCCTCGTCGTAGTGCATGGCGGGCAGGTCCATGGCCTGGGCGGCACCGGCGTCCAGCGCGCGCGGCAGTGGCGCGTCGCTGGCGGCCAGCTGCGCCAGCAGCTCGGGCGCAATGGTCAGCAGGTCGCAGCCGGCCAGCGCCTGGATCTGCCCGACGTTGCGAAAGCTCGCGCCCATCACCTCGGTGGCAATGCCGAAGTGCTTGTAATGCTGGTAGATGGCGCGCACCGACTGCACGCCGGGGTCGCTCTCGCCGGCCATGGCGGCTTCGTCCCAGCTGTTGCCGGCCTGCTTCTTGTGCCAGTCGTAGATGCGGCCCACAAAGGGCGAAATCAGCTGCACCTTGGCCTGGCCGCAGGCGACAGCCTGGGCAAAGGCAAACAGCAGGGTCAGGTTGGTGTGGATGCCTTTGCTCTCGAGCTGGCGTGCTGCCTCGATGCCTTCCCAGGTGGCCGCCACCTTGATCAGCACGCGGTCGATGTGCACGCCCTCGGCCTCGTACAGGCCAATGATGCGTTCGGCGCGGGCCATGGAGGCGTCGGTGTCAAAGCTCAAACGTGCATCGACCTCGGTGGACACGCGTCCCGGAATGGTGGCCAGTATTTCGCAGCCAAAGCGCACCAGCAGCCGGTCCATCACCTCGCCCAGGTCGCGGCCACGCCATTTCGCCACGGTGTCGGCAAGCAATGGCGCGTAGTCGCTTTTTTGCACCGCTTTCAGGATCAGCGAGGGGTTGGTGGTGGCGTCCTGCGGGCGAAACTGCGCCAGCTGGCGAAAGTCGCCGGTGTCGGCAACCACGGTGGTGAACTGTTTGAGGGCGTCGAGCTGGTTCATGGCAACAAATCCTGGAATGCAGACAAAAACCCCGGCTGTGCGCCGGGCGGCATGGCGAGCAGAAGTGTATGCGGCCGCCTGTGGCCGGGTTGACAGCCGACATGCCGTGCTGGCGCACAGTCCGGCATGGCATGCACGCGCCGGCCCGCACGCTGCGCTGCAGCCCCTGAAGCCGGGTTACATTGCAGCGACCGCACCGGTGCCTTGTGAAAAGGCCAGGTGCTGCCCCCTTTTTTTGCGGTCCGGTGGACTGCTGTTGTTTATCGATGGGACGCTGGCCTTGCCATGAGCTTTGACCTGGTTTTGTTGGGTGGTACGGGAGACCTGGCCTGGCGCAAGCTGCTGCCGGCGCTGTTCCAGGCGTTTCGCCATGGCTCGCTGCCGCCCGAGGGCCGCATCATCGGCGTGGCACGCGAGGCTCTGGACGATGCGCGCTACCGCGACTGGGTGGCGCAGCGGCTGGACGAGGTCGAAGGAGAAAAGCGCCCCACGCCCGACGAATTTGCCCGCTTTTCCGCGCTTTTGTGCTTTGTCCGCGCCGACCTGTCGCAGCCGGCCGACTACGCCGGCCTGGCAGCGCGACTGCACGAACGCAATGCAGACTCGGTGGTGCTGTACCTGGCGACCGCGCCCAAGCTGTTTGCCACCGTGGCCGAGCAATTGGGCGCCGCCGGCCTGGCCACGCCGCACACCCGCATCGTGCTGGAAAAGCCCCTGGGCCACGACCTGGCCAGCAACCGCTGCATCAACGCCGTGGTGCTGCAGCACTTTGCCGAGCACCAGGTGTTTCGCATCGACCATTACCTGGGCAAGCCGTCGGTGCAGAACCTGCTGGCACTGCGCTTTGGCAATGCCCTGTTCGAGCCGCTGTGGCGGCGCGAAACCATTGCCAACATCCAGATCACCATGGCCGAAACCCTGGGTGTGGAAAAGCGCGGCAGCTTCTACGACGGCACCGGGGCATTGCGCGACATGGTGC
>JAGOCN010000027.1 GCA_017998735.1 Giesbergeria sp. | reverse complement strand
GCCAGCGGGTGGCACAGGGGAATCAGGTCGCTGGTCTTTTTGGCGCCCTGGATGCCGGCGATGCGGGCAATGCCCAGCACGTCGCCTTTTTTGGCGTTGCCGGCCTCGATCAGTGCCAGCGTGGCGGGCTGCATTTCAATGCGGCCGCTGGCCACGGCAATGCGGTGGGTGGCGGGCTTGGCGGCGACATCGACCATGTGGGCCTGGCCCTGGGCGTCAAAGTGGGTGAGTGCGGACATGGGTAGCGTGGCGTGAAGGGACAAACAACAGTCGGGCTGGGCAAACAGACAAGAGACAAGCAGAAGCCGGTGCGTGGTGGCAGGGAACTTCAAGGGGTCGGGGCATCATACGGTGATGCCTTTTCTCCAGCGCCCCCTGCCCGCAGCCTGCATGGCCCTGCCGCAGACCTTTGCAAAATACATGACAAAACAGCCTCTGGCGCAGGCCAGGCGTGCGCTGGCAGCTATTTTAATCATAGCAACAGGGCCGCTGAGTCCGGTGGCTGCCCTGCCGGCTGCAGCGCAGCTGGCGCGGCCGGCAGGCCAGCAGCCGGTGCAGCTGGCACTGCCTACGCTGGGCGACGGCTCGGACCTGACGCCGAGCGAGGAACGCCGGCTGGGCGACCGCATCATCCGCGAGCTCTACCGCGACCCCGACTACATCGACGACCCGGTGCTGGTCGAATATGTGCAGACGCTGTGGCAGTCGCTGCTGGCGGCGTCGCGTGCGCGCGGTGAGCTGTCGCCCGAACTGGACGAGCGCTTTGCCTGGGAGGTGCTGCTGGGGCGCGACCGCAGCGTGAACGCCTTTGCGCTGCCGGGCGGCTACCTGGGCGTGCACCTGGGGCTGATCGGCGTGGTGGGCAGCCGCGACGAGCTGGCCTCGGTGCTGGCGCACGAGCTCAGCCATGTGACGCAGCGGCACATTGCGCGCCTGATGGCGCAGCAGGGCAAGGTGGCGCCGTGGATGTGGGGCGCGATGATCCTGGGCGCGCTGGCGGCCAGCAAAAGCCCGGCGGCCGGGCAGGCGCTGATGGTCGGTGGCCAGGCGGTGGCATTGCAGAACCAGCTGAACTTTTCGCGCGACATGGAGCGCGAGGCGGACCGCATCGGCTACGGCCTGATGGCGCCGGCCGGCTTTGCGCCGCAGGGCTTTGTGGACATGTTCGACAAGCTGCAGCAGGCCAACCGGCTGAACGACAACGGCTCGTGGCCGTACCTGCGCAGCCACCCGCTGACCACGCAGCGCGTGGCCGACATGCAGTCGCGCCAGTCGCTTGGTGGCACCGGCACCGGCAGCACCGGCAGCGTGCCCGCGCAGTCGCTGGAAGACGCCATGGTGGTGGCGCGGGCGCGGGTGCTGTCCAACCCCGGCGTCGATGTGCTGCGCCAGTGGCTGGCCGAGCCCGAGGGCGGCGCCTTTGCCGCGCTGGAGCCGACGCGCCAGGCGGCCGTGCTGTACGGCGCCGCGCTGTCGGCCAGCCGGCTGCACGACGCCGCCAGGGCGCGCACTTTGCTGGCGCGCCTGCAAACGCTGGTGCAGGGCGATGCGCCGGCGCTGCGCCAGGCGCAGCTGCTGGCCGCCGAGGTGGAGCTGGCCGCCGGCCGCGCAGCGCAGGCGGTGCGCCTGGTGCCGGCTGGCAAGGGCCGGCCCGAGCTGCTGCTGCGCACGCAGGCGCATTTGCAGGCGGCGCAGACCGGCACGCCGCCAGCGCCCGGCGCCGTGCAGGAATGGGCGCCGCCCTTGCAGACCTGGGTGGCCAACCACCCGCGCGATGCCGGTGCCTGGCAGGCGCTGGCCGGGGTGTGGCAGGCCGAGGGCAAGGTGCTGCGCGCGGTGCGCGCCGAGGCCGAGGCGCACGCGGCGCGCTACGACTACGCCGCTGCCGTGGACCGCTTCAAGGCCGGGCAGGCGCTGGTGCGCAAAAGCCGGGCGGCAGACGATTTTGTCGAAGCCTCGATCATCGACACGCGCCTGCGCGCGGTCGAATCACTGCTTCGCGAACAGGCCGCCGAGCGCTGACTCGATCAGCAGGCCGATGGCCGAATACAGCAGCGAGCCCAGCAGCGCCGCGCCAAAACCGCGCACGTAAAAGTCGCTGAGCACGCCCGAAGCCGCCCAGAACATCAATGCGTTGATGACAAACAGGAACAGCCCCAGCGTGACGAAGGTGACCGGCAGCGTCAGCAGCACCAGCACCGGCCGCAGCACGGCGTTGAACAAACCGATGACGAAAGCGGCCATCAGCGCGCCCGTGAAGCTGCGCACTTCGACGCCGTTGTAAAGGTAGGCCACCAGCAGCAGGGCGGCGGCGCTGAGCAGCCATTTGAAAAGGAGTTTCATGGCCGGGGAGGATAAGGCGTTTCCAGCCGCCAGACCGCCAGACCGCCTGCCGCAAATGCCCGCCCTTCCCTGCCTGCCAGGGCCGCCGGCACCCCGCCGCTATCATGGCCGGCCCATGGCACGACTGCACATCACCGACCTGGAAGCGGCCATCAACCACTGGCGCGCCCGCTCTGCCTCGCCCGACGGCGTCGTGCTGGCGCCGCCGCTGCGCGCGCTGGCCGAGGTGTATGCGCTGCTGGTGTTCCACCACCAGGACGAAGCCGACGAGCAGCTTTTGGGCCCGCAGGCGCGCCAGGCCTGGGATGCCTGGTACGACACCACGCCCGACACGCCCTGCATTGCCATCTGCTCGACCAGCCAGGGCGACGACTGGTGCAAGGGCTGCGGCAGAAGCTTTGCCGAAGTGCAGCACTGGCTGGCCATGACAGCGCTGCAAAAGCGTGCCGTCTGGCGCCGCATCACGCAGGAAGGCACCGCCTGGCGCTTTACCCGCTATGCCGAGCGGGCAGCGGAAAGAAAGGCGCCTGCTGCGGATGCGGATGTAAATGCACCTGCCGCCTGTGCCGCCCTGGCAACAGCGCAGGGCATGGCTGCAAACCGGGTTTCCATGGCGCGCCTGGCGCCGGGCTGAAGGGATTGGAACAGTGGCTGGCTGGCTGGCTGGCTGGCTGCGCATGGCGCCAGCGTCGTTTCCTCACAGATTTGGAATTTTTGGCAAAAAGTCCTGATGGGTGACCTATCTCACATACCTCAGACAAGACAACGCACACCACCAGCGCAGGCAATGGGGGTCAGATCACGATTTCGCGAAGAGAAACTCGGGCTCTGACCCCCATTGCCGGAAGGTTGCGCGCTGCGTTTGTAGGCAGCCATGGTCTGTCTGAGGCATGTTGCTGATCAGGCAAAAATGCCTCCAGCGCAGGTACAGCCTGCGCCAGCAGCTCCTTTTTCAATAGCAAAACCGGACTGACTCAGGCAAGGCAGGCACCGGCCAGTCACAGCAAAAACGCTTTGTGCAGCGCGCCTGCAACCGTGCCCTGCCGGCGCGTCACGCCATGCCTTCGCCGGCGCTGCCCTGCGGCGGCGCGGCTTCCTGCGCGGCGTTGAAATCAAAGCCTTCCGCCGCGTGCAGCTGCCAGCTGCCGCCGCCGTGCAGCTGCAGCACATGCGTGTGGTGCGCCAGCACGGCGCTGCGGTGGGCAATGCTGACCAGCGTGGCGCCGCTCTCGCGCAGGCGCTGGTACAGCGCGGCTTCGTTGGCGCTGTCCAGGGCGCTGGTGGCTTCGTCCAGGATGACCATGGCGGGCCGGTGCACCAGCACGCGCGCAAAGGCCAGGCGCTGCTGTTCGCCGATCGACAGCAGCTTGTCCCAGTCTTCCACCGCACCAAGGCCGCCCACGCGCTCCAGCAGGTTGCCCAGCTGCACCTGTTCCAGAATCTGCACCAGCGCGCTGTCGTCCGGGGTGGTGCGGTGGCTGGGGTAGATGATCTGGCTGCGCAGGCTTTCGCGCTGCATGTAGGGGCGCTGGGGCAGGAAGAACATGCGCGCATGCGGCGGGTGTTCGATGGTGCCCGCGCCACTGCGCCACAGCCCGGCGATGGCGCGCAGCAGCGAGCTTTTGCCGCAGCCGCTCGGCCCGGTGATCAGCAGCGCCTCGCCGGGCTCCAGCGCCAGGCGCAGATCGCGCACCAGCAGGCGGCCAAACTGCGGCGTGTACAGGGTCACGCCTTCCATGCACAGGCGCGTGCCCTCGCGCAGGGCGATCTGGGTAGTGGGTTTTGTGGGTTTGGCGGGCTGGGCAGGTTTGTCGGGCACTGTCGGCGCGGCCATGCCGGGCGGTATCCCGGTGTCGACAGCGGCAGCGCCGGGCAGGCCGGCCGCCAGGGGCGACGCCATGGCGCCGGGGCCGGCCGTGCCACCCGGTTCGGGCGTTGCCGGAGTCGGGGCCGAGGAGGATGAGGCCGAGGGTGCGTGCCTTGCCTTGCCAGCGGCGCGGCCTGTCCTTGCCTGCACCGGCATGCCGTCCGGGCCCAGCACCAGTTTGGACAGCGCATGCAGCCGGTCGATGCCGGCGACAAAGCGGCTCAGGCTTTCAAAGTTGTCCACGATCAGCGCCACCGCGCCCAGCACGGCGGCAAAGGCGCCGGCGGCCTGGATGGCGCGGCCCACTTCCAGTTCGCCGTTCAGCACGCTGTTGGCCAGGATGATGCTGGGCAGCACCACGGTGAGCTGGCTGAACGAGCGCTGGAACAGGTTGAGCGAGCGCTGCTTCTTGATCAGGCGGGCGTAGTTGGTGAACACGTCCTCGAATCGCAGGTCGATCTGCGCGCGCTCCTGCGCTTCGCCGCGGTAGAAGGCAATCGACTCGGCGTTTTCGCGCAGGCGCATCAGGCCAAAGCGAAAATCCGCCTCGCGCCGCAGCTGCCAGAAGTTGAGCTTGATGAGCGGCGCGCCAAACACGTACAGCGCGACAAAGGTGCCCAGCACCGCGTACACCGCCAGAAAGGCCACCAGCACCCGCGAGATCGACCACAGCACGGCGCTGAACGCCACCAGCTGCATCAGCGAGCCGAGCAGGATCAGCATGAAATGCACCGAGCGGCCGGTGAAGCTGTTGATGTCTTCGCTGATGCGCTGGTCGGGGTTGTCGATGCCGCTGCCGTAGCCGAGTTCGTAGTAGCGGCGCCCGCCCAGGTAGCCGTCCAGAAAGCGGTGCGTGAGCCAGCGCCGCCAGTGGTTGGAAAACGCATCGCGCACGTAGTAATAGAACACGTACACCGGCACCGCAAAGGCCAGCACCAGCAGGCACAGCTGCACCGCGTTCCAGAAGCGGTCGCTGTCGCGGGCGGCCAGGGCCGAGGTCATCTCGCCGCTTTTGTCGATCAGCAGCACCGCCAGCTGCGTCTCCAGCAGCATCAGCGCGATCAGCACCGCCATCAGCGCCCAGGCGGTCTTTTTGCGGTCGCCGCGCCAGTACGGCAGGGCCACTTCCAGAAACTGCCGCCAGGCGGCCATGGACAGCGTGGGCGCGCGCCCCTGTTTGCCTGGAGGTTTGGGTGCGTTGCCGGTGTGTGAACTTGGCGCGGCGCCCGAAGGCGGCGCGGGCGGCGGGCCGCTGGCAGGCCGGGGCGCGGACAGGGTGCCGGCAGGTGTGACCGGGCCGGCGGAGGCAGCGCTGTGGGAAGGCATGGGAAAGAAGAAATCAGAAGCCGGCAGAAGCGCCGCTGCCAGCGTATGCCAGCTTGCCCCCTTGTGCGCGTCGGCGGGCGCCTACTGCCCGGTTCGGACAGCAGCGCATTGGTAAGAAACGGTGTTTTTTGTACAACGGCGGCCCGATCGGCTGTGCATCGGCTTTGGAACAGGTGGTGCGGCCACTGGACGGCAGCCTAGTGCGGGCGCGCAGTGAGCGGTTTCTGTCCGGTGCGGTGGTGCGGCGAATCGCTGGCCCAATGCAAGGCCGTAGCGCTGCCATCGTTTTTTCGGCACACCCTGAACTTTCAATTGAATATAGGTGAAAAGTGCCTCCAGCCCTTGCACAGCATGCGCCAGCAGCTCCTTTTTCAGTAGCAAAAGGAAGTTTTGCTGCAGCCCGCGGACTGCAGACTGCCCCCGGCCTCGGCAGCAGGTGCATTGCGCCAGTTCAGCCGGGCCGGGATGGGGGCAAGGCCGGCGCTGCAGGCGCAGCCATTGGAGGCTGCCCGGCCAGCACATCGTGCGCGGCGCGGGCGCGCTGCAGGTCGCGGCCCAGGCGCCGGCTGGCCGGCAGGTGGCGCAGCCAGCCCAGGCGGGCGCTGGTGTCCACCAGGGTGCGGCGCACGCCGGGGCTGCACCCGGCCAGCCACTGCTGCCAGGCGGCCTGCGCCTGCGCCAGCGCACCCGCCTGCACCAGAAACAGCGCGGTGGAGTGCACAAAGCACAGCGCATCGCGCGCCTGGCAGTGCGCCAGCGGCAGCACGGCCGCCGGGTCGTCCTCGAAGTCGATGTAGCCCACCGTGCCGTCCGGGCAGCGCACCAGGTTGCGCGCAAACGCCTGGCTCAGGCTGGTGCCGGTGGCGTGCACATAGCCCAGCGCATGCAGGCCCTCCTGCCACAGCGCCAGCACCGCCTGGGGGCCGGCGGGCAGGGCGTGCTCGATCTCTTTGCCCAGCGACGGCGTGGGCTGGCCGGCGCGGCCCAGGTGCGCCAGCAGCAGGCCGCCGGGCTGCTGCGCCAGCACCTCGGGCACGCGCAGGCCGCGCCTGGCCAGGTCGCGCAGGCGCTGCGCCTCGGTGGCAATGGCCGCTTCACCGCCCAGGTTGGGCACCGGGCGCAGCACCGGCAGGCGCGTGGCGCGGGCCAGCGCGCCCAGCACGCGGTAGCCCCACACGCCGTTGCGCGGGCCGGCTTTTTTCAGCCACACCTGCTCGCCGTCCAGCGCATAGCTGGCCACATTGCCTGCCTGCTGCCCCAGCTGGCGGCGCAGAAAGCCGCTGTAGTCGGGCGTGGCCGCGCTGCGCGGCAGAAAGGGCGGGTGCGCCATCACGGTGCGCTCCCCGGTCTGCGCGCCGCGCTGGCCGCAGCACCCGCCCGTCGGGCCGCGCACGGGCACGGCCTGCAGGACCACAAGCACAGTGAACAAGGCATCAAGGGGATGTGCTCCGGCGTGAAGGGGTTGAAAGGGGTTGAAAGGGGTTGGAAAAAGGGCGGCTGGTCACCCGCAGGCCGGGCCGGGGGCGCGCAGCGGCAGTGTGCCAAAGCGCGCCACTACACTGGTCAACCCCGCCCGGCCGCTTGCGTGGTGCGCTGCGGCTGCAGATGCAGCGCACCGGCAAAACGCCGTCCGGGCATCATAAAAGTCTTTCATTTTCCTTGAACGGAACCGCCATGCCCACCCGCACGCCCGCCCCTTCCGACACCCAGGCTTCCCCCGTTTCCCCTCCTGTCGCCTCTGCCACCGAAGCCGATGCGGTGGCAGGACAACAGCCCGCCGCCGCTGTCTCCGCTGCCGCCCCGGACGCCGAAGCCGACAGCGGGCCGGCGCCCGCGCTCAGCGCCGACGACCTTGATTTTCTGGACGAGCTGCTGGGCGACCTGCGTTCGCGCAGCGACGAAATCCCGCAGTGGGAGTTCTGCGACGGCTTTCTGACCGCGCTGGTCTGCTCGCGCCGCGCCATCCCGCCCGCCGAATACCTGCCGATGCTGCTGGGCGACGGCGAAGCGCTGGAAGTGGACACGGACGCGGCCGACGGCGCCGCCCTGCCGCTGCTGCCGGTGTTTGCCAGTGCCGAGCAGCAGGCGCAGTTTCTGCACCTGTGGACGCTGCGCTGGAACGAGGTGGCGCAGGCACTCGACCTGCCGGTGGACAAGCTGGACGACGAGCGCACGTTCGAGCCCGAGGTGCTGGACATGCGCGGCGCCATTGCCAGCCTGCCCAAAGACGAACGCGCCGAGCTGGAAGGCCAGGACATTCCGTCCTTTGCCCAGGTGTGGGCGCTGGGCTTCATGTTCGCGGTGGAAAACTGGCCCGAAGAATGGCAGGCGCCACGCGACAAGGAGGCAGCGCGCTGGCTGGACGATGCGCTCGACAGCATCGTCGCCCTGACCGAGGACGACACCGGCGCGCCGGCCCTCAACATGTACACCGAAGACGGCCCGCCCAGCACCAGCAATGCGCGCATTGAAGTCTTTGGCGAAGCCATCTGGGCGGTGTACGACCTGCGCCAGCTGTGGCAAAGCATGGGCCCGCGCGTGGAAACCCTGCGCAAGGCGCCCGAGCCCGGCCGCAACGACCCCTGCCCTTGTGGCAGCGGCAAGAAGTTCAAGAAGTGCTGCGGCGCCACCTGAACCCTTTGCAGACACGCCAAACCCAAAAATTGGACTCTGACCCCAATTAAAAGCAGGCCTCTGGTGTGTTCTGAAATATTCAATTTTGATAGCTGCCGGCGCAGGCAGTGCATGCGCTGGGGCCGGTTTTGACTGTTGTTCAAAACTGGCTTCGGTTCTTTTACCTGCGCGCCTTCGGGCGCGTTCTTGTTCCATGACCTCTTCCTGGTTGACCCGACTGCGCGCCGAATGGGCGCCCAGCATTCCGCGCGAACTGATGGCCGGCGCCGTCGCCACCTTTGCGCTCATTCCGGAGGTGATCGCGTTTTCATTCGTCGCCGGCGTGGACCCGTCGGTGGGGCTGTTTGCCTCGTTTGTGATCAGCATCGTGATTGCCTTTGCCGGCGCTCGCCTGGCCATGGTGTCGGCCGCTGCCGGCTCGGTGGCGCTGGTGGCCGCGCCGCTGGTGCAGTCGCACGGGCTGCAGTACGTGTTTGCCGCCGGCCTGCTGGCGGGCGCGGTGCAGGTGCTGTTTGGCCTGCTGCGCATGGGCGTGCTGATGCGCTTTGTCTCCAGCTCGGTGCGCACCGGCTTTGTCAACGCGCTGGCCATCCTGATTTTCTCGGCCCAGCTGCCGCAGTTGCGCGGCGCCGGCGTGGCCACCTGGGCCATGCTGGGCTTTGGCCTGGCGCTGATTTATGGCCTGCCGCGCCTGCGTGCGCTCACCGGCTGGCGGGCGCTGACCGCCATTCCCTCGCCGCTGATCTGCGTGGTGCTGGTGAGCGTGCTGAACGCCACCCTGGGCCTGCAGCTGCCCACCGTGGCCGACCTGGGCCAGCTGCCCGATGCGCTGCCATTGTTTGGCCTGCCGCAGGTGCCGCTGTCGCTGGAAACATTGCAGATCATTGCCCTGCCCGCGCTGGCGATTGCCATGGTCGGGCTGCTGGAATCGGTGCTGACCGCGTCCGTCATCGACGAGCTGACCGACACCCCGAGCAACAAGAACCGCGAATGCTCCGGCCTGGGCCTGGCCAACATCGCGTCCAGCTGCTTTGGCGGCATTGCCGGCTGCGGCATGGTCGGCCAGGCGGTGGGCAATGTGAAGTTTGGCGGGCGCGGGCGGCTGTCGACGCTGTTTGCCGGCGTGTTTCTGCTGGTTCTGATGGTGGCGCTCAAACCCTGGGTGTCGCAGGTGCCGGTGGTGGCGCTGGTGGCCATCATGTTCATGGTCTCGGCCGAAACCTTTGACTGGAAGTCGCTGGGCACGCTGGTGCGCCACCCGCGCCTGTCAAGCGCCGTGATGCTGGCCACGGTGGTGGTCACCATTGCCAGCCACAACCTGGCCGCCGGCGTGGCAGTCGGCGTGGTGCTGAGCGGCGTGTTTTTTGCGGTCAAGGTATCGCACCTGCTGGACGTGCGCTGCAGCGACGACGAAGCCGCCGGCATGCGCACCTGGACCGTGACGGGGCAGGTTTTCTTTGCCTCGGCCGATGCGTTCATTGAATCTTTTGACGTGCTGGGCGCGGAGCACAAACGCGTGACCATTGACGTGTCGCGTGCGCATTTCTGGGACATCACCGCCGTCGCCGCCCTGGACAAGGTGGTGCAGCGCCTGCGCCACCACGGCTGCGAGGTGGAAGTGGCGGGCCTGAACGAAGCCAGCGCGGTGCTGATCGACCGCATGGACACCGGGGCGGTGTGACTGCCGGGCACTGCCCCTTCTTCAAAAAATCAAAAACATCCAAAACAATAGCTACCAGCGCTTGACCAGCGAGGAATAGAGGCTGATTTGGCTGGTTTTTCAAGCCGTGGCCGGCAGCCACCCCGCCAGCCGCGCCAGCGCATGTTGCAAAGTGGCGCGCCGCACGGCGGCGCGGTCGCCGGCAAAGTGCCGCACCTCGCTGTGCGTCTGCCCGGCCACGCACCAGCCAAACCACACCGTGCCCACGGGCTTGTCGGCGCTGCCGCCACTGGGACCGGCCACGCCGGTCACCGCCAGGCTGACCTGTGCATGCGAATGGGCCAGTGCCCCTTCGGCCATGGCGCGCACCACCGGCTCGCTGACCGCGCCGTGTGCTGCAATCAGGCCGGCCGGCACGCCCAGCAGCTCGGTCTTGGCGGCATTGGAGTAGCTGACAAAGCCGCGCTCGAACCACTGGCTGGAGCCTGCCAAGTCGGTGCAGGCCGCTGCAACCATTCCGCCGGTGCAGCTTTCGGCGGTGGCCAGCATCCAGCCGCGTGCCTGCAGCTGCGCGGCAATATGGTTCAAATCGGCCTCTAGCGCAGGTGTAGCCTGCGCCAGCAGCTCATTTTTTGATAGCGATAGCGTGTTCACCAGAAAAACCTCCACACCGCAATCACCAGCAGCGTGCAGAACGCCGCCACAAAGTCGTCAAACAAAATTCCCCAGCCGCCGCGCCAGCCAAAGCCCTTGAACAGCTGGTCGGCCCAGCCCACCGGGCCGGGCTTGGCAGCGTCAAAAAAGCGGAACAGCGCAAACGCCACCAGCTGGCCCCACAGGCCCATCGGCATCGCCAGCCACAGCACCAGCCAGAAGGCGACCACTTCGTCCCAGACCACCGCGCCAGGGTCGGACACGCGCATGTGCCGCGCCGTCACGGTGCAGGCCCACCAGCCCACCAGCGTGGAGCCGGCAATCAGCCAGCCGATCTGCGCGGTGTCCAGCCACAGCTGCAACACCAGAAACGCCAGCCACCCCCACAGCGTGCCGACCGTGCCGGGCGCAATCGGGCTCAGCCCCGAGCCCATGCCCAGCGCAATGAAATGGGCCGGGTGCTGCAGCAGAAACCGCACGTTCGGGCGCAGGGGCGGCGCTTTGGCCAGGGACAGGGGTTGCATGGCGGCAATTCTAGAGAGAAGGCCTGCGCTGAGCAGGCAAGCCGCCAGCCGCTGTGGCCCTGCGCGGCCACGGGCCTGTGCGGCCGCGCCCGCCGGCGCGCCAGCTCCGGCAGTACGATGGCGGCCATGCATTCTTCTTCCCTTTCTTCTGTCCACGCCCAGCGCCGCGCCGCCCTGGCGCGCCAGCTGGGCCCCGGCGGCATTGCCATTGTCCCGACGGCCCCCGAACGCCAGCGCAACCGCGACAGCGATTACCTGTTCCGCCCGGACAGCTACTTCTACTACGTGACCGGTTTCAGCGAGCCGAATGCCTGGCTGGTGCTGACCGGCGAAGGCGAAAGCACCTTGTTCTGCCAGCCCAAGGACATGGAGCGCGAGGTGTGGGACGGTTACCGCCTGGGCCCGCAGGCCGCAGTGCAGGAACTGGGCGTGGACACCGCCTGGCCGGTGGAAGATCTGGGCACGCGCCTGCCGCGCCTGCTGGAAAACCGCAGCGCGGTCTGGTTTCCGTTTGCCACGCACAGCGGCCTGGCCGAGCGCGTGGAAGGCTGGCTGGCGTCGGTGCGCGCACGCGTGCGCTTTGGCGCACTGTGCCCGCTGCAGCAAAACGACCTGTGCGGCCCGCTGGACGAAATGCGGCTGGTGAAGGACGCGCACGAGCAGGACGTGATGCGCCGCGCCGCGCAGATCAGCGCCAGCGCCCACATCCGCGCCATGCAGCGCAGCGCCGCCATGCTGCGCGCCGGCGAAGAGGTGCGCGAATACCACCTGGACGCCGAGCTGTTGTACGAGTTTCGCCGCCACGGCTCGCAGTACCCGGCCTATGGTTCCATCGTCGCCGCCGGCGCCAATGCCTGCGTGCTGCACTACCGGGCCGATGCCGCGCCGGTGCGCGCTGGCGAACTGGTGCTGATCGACGCCGGCTGCGAGCTCGACGGCTATGCCAGCGACATCA
>JAGOCN010000280.1 GCA_017998735.1 Giesbergeria sp. | reverse complement strand
CTCCAGGTCGCCAGTGCAAGGGCGCACACCGCCACCAGTGCCAGTGCCCTGTGGGCATGGCGACCAACAAGGGCGCGCCAGAAGGAAACCAGGGGTGCAGTGCTGCGCATGCGATCAAAGGGCTTACAGGTATTACGGGGCGTGCGATGTGCACAGGTTGGACAGGGCAGTAAAAATCAAATGAAAAGCCGTGAAAGCAAAATGTCTGGACATCGAATGCGGCTTGCAGGCATTCGCAAGGTGTCCATCCAGCCCACGAACTGCAGTGAAGTTCAGTGCATACAATGGTATGCGTTGAAACAAATTATTTCAAAGCGTATCTTCCCTTGCCTGTGTGCCAGCCCTGCAACGCCATCTTTCCTTCATTTTCCATGAACCCTGCCTTGCTCACCCGCCGCCATCTGGTGCGGACATCGGCCCGATTGGCCAGTGCCCTGGCGCTGTCCGCAGGGGTGCCACGGGGGGTGCAAGCGCAGGGCGCATTGAACACCAGCGTGGTGTTCAACATTTCGCTGGAGCCCGACAGCTTTGACCCGACCATGGCGCCCAGCGCCTCGGTGGGCGAGGTGGTGCATGGCAACGTGCTGGAAACGCTGGTGAAGATTCAGGAGGACGGCAGCGTGGCGCCGCTGCTGGCACAGTCCTGGACGGTGGCAGAGGCCGGGCGGGTCTACACCTTCAGGCTGCGCAAGGGGGTGCGCTTTCACGACGGCACCGTGATGGACGCCAGCGCGGTGCTGTTTTCGTTCCACCGCGCCCGCGCACCCGGCTCCACCAACAAGGCCAGAAAGGCGCTGTTCGACAACCTGGCCGGCCTGGCCGCACCCGACCCGCACACCGTGGTGCTGACCCTGCACCATGCCGACCCCACCACCTTGTTCCGGCTGGGCGAAGGCCCGGCCTGCATCCTGCACCCGCACAGCGCGTCCCTGGCCGGCACGCAACCCGTCGGCACCGGCCCGTATGTGTTCCAGCACTGGAAGCGCGGCTGGGGCGTGGCGCTGCAAAAGTCCGGGCATTTCCGGGACGCTGCGCAGGTGAAGATGGCGAGCGCGGTGTTCCGCTTCATTTCCGACCCGCAGGAGCAGGCGCTGGCCGGCAAGGCCGGCGAAGTGGACGTGTTTTTCAACATCGCCACGCAGCATGTCACGCAGTTTCTGCCCGACCAGCGCTACCAGGTGTTGATCGGCGCCTCCAGCGGCAAGACGCTGCTGGCGCTGAACCACCGGCATGCCGCGCTGGGCGATGTGCGGGTGCGCCGCGCCATCAGCCATGCCATCGACCGCGAAAGCTTCATCCGCGCCGCGCTGGACGGGCGCGGGCAGGCCATTGGCAGCCACTTTTCGCCCAGCGACGCCGGCTATGTGCACCTGGCGGACGTCTACCCGTTCCAGCCGGAACGCGCCCGGGCGCTGCTGCAGCAGGCCGGTGTGCGCACGCCGCTGGCGCTGCGCCTGGCCCTGCCGCCCACGCCCTATGCGCGCCTTGGCGGACCCGCCGTGGTGCAGGCGCTCAAGGCGGTGGGCATCGAGGCGCGTGTGCAACTGATGGACTGGAAGCAGTGGATGCAGGGGCCGTTCCGGGGCGACTTCGACCTGACGCTGATCAACCATGTGGAGCCGCTCGACTACGCCATCTACACCGACCCCGGTTACTACTTCGGCTACGACAGCGCAGCATTCCGCGCCCTGGTGCAGCGCCATGGCGCCAGCACCCGGCCACGCGAGCGCCAGCGCCTGTTTGCCGACCTCCAGCGCCACCTGGCCACCGATGCCGCCAGCGCCTGGCTGTTTGCGCCGCAGATCAGCACCGTGGCGCGCAAGGGGCTGCAGGGGCTGTGGATGAACTACCCCATCTTTGCGCACGACCTGGCAGCGCTGTCCTGGCAGTAAAGGCGCCTGTCCGGCAGCGCCCCTGGCAACAACCCGGCGCGCCGCAATGGCAGCCGCACGGCCTGCCTGCTGCACCGCAGCAGTTGCGCTAAGGTGGCGCCACTTATGAACCTGTCCTTCTTCCGTCTGGCCTGGCGCACGCTGTGGCGCGACCTGCGTGCGGGCGAACTGCGCCTGCTGCTGGTGGCCGTCACGCTGGCCGTGGCGGCGCTCACCTCGGTGGGTTTCTTTGCCGACCGCCTGCAGGGCGGCCTGCAGCGCGACGCGGCCCAGCTGCTGGGCGGCGATGTGGTGGTGGCCAGCGACGCGCCCACGCCGCCCGCCTTTGCCGCGCGCGCGCAGGCGCTGGGCCTGCAGACCACCAGCACCCTGGGGTTCCCGACCATGGCCCGGGCCAGCGACGCGCAGGGCGGCGCGGCAAAGCTGGTGGCCCTCAAAAGCGTGCAGGCCGGCTACCCGCTGCGCGGCAGCCTGACGGTGTCCACCGTCCCTGGCACGCCGGGCGAGAAGACACGCGACATCCCCGCACCCGGCGAGGTCTGGGTCGATGCGCCGCTGCTGGAAGCATTGAACCTGCGCGTGGGCGACGCGCTGCTGCTGGGCGACGCCGAGCTGCGCATTGCCCGCACCATCGTCACCGAGCCCGACCGGGGCAGCGGCTTCATGAGCTTTGCGCCGCGTGCCATGCTCAACGCCGCCGACATTGCCGCCACCGGCCTGGTGCAGCCCGCCAGCCGCATCACCTACCGCCTGGCCGTGGCCGGGCCGGCGGCGGCGGCGGCGCAGTTTGGCGCCTGGGCGCGCCAGGCGGCCGATGACCCGGCGCTGCACGGCCTGCGCGTCGAGTCGCTGGAGAGCGGCAACCCCGGCATGAAGCAGACGCTGGAGCGGGCGCAAAAATTCCTCAACCTGGTGGCGCTGCTGGCCGCGCTGCTGTCGGCGGTGGCGGTGGCGCTGGCGGCACGCGGCTTTGCCGCCAGCCACCTGGACGCCTCGGCCATGCTGCGCGTGCTCGGCCAGAGCCAGCGCACCATTGCGCTCAGCTACACCACTGAATTTGCGCTGGTCGGCCTGTTTGCCAGCGCGCTTGGGGTGGCGCTGGGTTACGCGGTGCATTACGTGTTTGTGCTGCTGCTGGCCGGGCTGGTGACGGCGGCGCTGCCCGCGCCCAGCCTGTGGCCAGCGCTCTTGGGCCTGGGCGTGGGCATGACGCTGCTGCTCGCCTTTGGCCTGCCGCCGGTGCTGCAGCTGGCGCAGGTGCCGCCGCTGCGCGTCATGCGGCGCGATGTGGGCGCGCTGCGGCCGGCGTCGCTGGCGGTGCTGGCGCTCGGCGTGGTGGGCTTTGCCGCGCTGCTGCTGGTGGTCAGCCGTGATCTGAAACTCGGCCTGATTGCGGTGGGCGGTTTTGCGGCCGCGGTGGCGCTGTTTGCGCTGCTCGGCTGGGGCGCCGTGCTGCTGCTGCGCAAAAGCGTGAATGAAGCCACCGCGCCGCACTGGCTGGTGCTGGCCACGCGGCAGATCGCCGCGCGCCCGGCCTATGCCGTGGTGCAGATCAGCAGCCTGGCGGTCGGCCTGCTGGCGCTGGTGCTGCTGGTGCTGCTGCGCACCGACCTGATCGCCAGCTGGCGCCAGGCGACGCCGGCCAATGCGCCCAACCGCTTTGTCATCAACATCCAGCCCGACCAGTCGGACGCCTTCCAGCAGGCGCTGAAAAACGCCGGCGTGCGCGACTACGACTGGTACCCGATGATCCGTGGCCGGCTGGTCGCCATCAATGGCCAGCCAGTGGTACCCGACAGCTACACCGACGACCGCGCCCAGCGCC
>JAGOCN010000279.1 GCA_017998735.1 Giesbergeria sp. | reverse complement strand
GCGCTGTCCAAGCGCGCCAAGGACCTGGGCAGCGCTGCTGTTTTGTTGACCGTGCTGCTGTGCGCCAGTGTCTGGTGTGCGGCCATTTACCAAAGGTTTTTTCATGGCTGATCCGGCTTTTTCAATGTGCGTGTACTGCGGCTCGCGCCCGGGCGAAAACCCCTTGTTTGCCGATGCCGCCCGCGCTGTCGGCCAGTGGATTGGCGAGCGCGGCGGCCAGCTGGTGTATGGCGGCGGGCGCAGCGGCCTGATGGGCGTGGTGGCCGAGTCGGCGCGCCTGGCCGGCGCGCGCGTGGTGGGCGTGATTCCCCAGATGCTGGTGGACCAGGAGCACGCCAACCACGCCTGCGACGAGCTGCACATCGTGCGGAACATGCACGAGCGCAAGGCGCTGATGGCCGAGCGCAGCACTGCCTTTCTGGCGCTGCCGGGCGGCATCGGCACGTTTGAAGAGCTGTTCGAGGTGTGGACCTGGCGCCAGCTGGGCTACCACGACAAGCCCATCGGGGTGCTGAACGTGGCCGGCTACTACGACCGCCTGCTGGACTTTTTGCGCACCAGCGTGGCCAGCGGCTTCATGGGCGAGTGGCAGATGGACCTGGTGGAAGCCGGGGCGCAGGTGGATGCACTGCTGCCGGCGCTGGTGCAAATGCAGCAAAAGGGCAAGGCAGACGGCATGCCACAGGACAGCACGCCACCGCTGCGCTCGGTCATCTGAATTGCCTTACCAGCGCGGCGCCTGGCGGGTCGGACAACGCGGCACCGGGCGGGCAACGCCCTTGCCGCCGGTTTTGGTATTTTGGCAAAAAGTGCCTCCAGCCCTTGTGCAGATTGCGCCAGCAGCTCCTTTTTCGATAGCATGGTTCCATGCCCTGTGCACAAGGGCTGCAGGCTGGTCAAAACCAAAACTGGCTTGCGGCCGGCGCCTGAAGCGTCAGATGGCGCTGTCGTCCAGTTCGCCGGTGCGGATGCGGACCACACGCTCGACATTGGTGACGAAAATCTTGCCGTCGCCAATCTTGCCGGTGCCGGCCACGTTCAGAATGGCGTCCACGCAGCGCTCCAGGTCAGCGGTCTTGACCACCACTTCAATCTTCACCTTGGGCAAAAAGTCCACCACGTACTCGGCACCCCGGTACAGCTCGGTGTGGCCCTTTTGCCGGCCAAAGCCCTTGACTTCGGTGACCGTGAGGCCGGTGACGCCGCACTCGGCCAGTGCTTCGCGCACCTCGTCGAGCTTGAAGGGCTTGATGACGGCGGTGATCATTTTCATAAGGGAACTCCTCGGATCGGGAAATGCAGGGTGCAATGGCGGTGCGGCAAGGCGTGCCAGAGGCAGGCGCCGCAAACGTGCGCCAGACGGGGCAGAGACGATGCTGGCAGCCAGCGCCACCACAGGGAATTGACAGCAGACGCACACGCGGCAAAGTCCGGGCCGGTAAGCTGCCGGATGCAATGGGAGAGCGTCATGGAATCGAAATCAGGGGATCGGGCCAAAGCGGCTTCGGTCCGGGTTGCTGCGCACGCTGCGCAGCCTGGAACAGCGCCGGCGGCCGGTGCCGGGAAAACCGCAATTATTACCCGCGTCCACCAGAGCGTGCGCGCCATCGATGCCGGCGCATGGAATGAGCTGCTGGCCCGGCAGCCCCAGCCCACGCCTTTCATGCGCCACGAATACCTGGCGGCGCTGCAGGACAGCGGCAGTGCCACCGCGCAAACCGGCTGGGCCGCCTGCTTTTTCACGCTGTGGCAAGGCGACACTTTGGTGGCCGCATGCCCGCTGTACCTGAAGAACCATTCGTATGGCGAATACGTGTTTGACTTTGCCTGGGCGCGGGCCTACGAAGAGCATGGCCTGGCGTATTACCCCAAGGCGGTGGTGGCGGTGCCCTTCACCCCCGTGCCGGGCACCCGCCTGCTGGCGCGCGACGCGGCTGCGCGCACCGCGCTGGTGGTGGCGCTGCAGGCATGGTGCGAGCAACAAGAGCTGTCGTCGCTGCACCTGCTGTTTGGCAGCCCCGAGGACATGGCCGCCTGCAGTGCGGCCGGCTGGATGCTGCGCCACACCGTGCAGTTCCACTGGCAGAACACGGCCCTGGACAAGGCGCCGACCCTGCCTGCAGAAGCGGCCGTGCCAGACAACTTGCACACCGCCGGCTACCCCAGCTTCGAGGCCTTTCTGGCCAGCCTGTCGCAGGACAAGCGCAAGAAAATCCGCCAGGAGCGCCGGCGCGTGGACGATGCGGGCGTGCGCTTTCGCTGGGCACACGGCAGCGACATAACGCCCGCCGACTGGGATTTTTTCTACGACTGCTATGAGCGCACCTACCTGGAACACGGCAACGCGCCTTACCTGAGCCGCGACTTCTTCCAGCGCATGCAGGACGAACTGCCCCAGGCCTGGGTGCTGTTCATTGCCGAACGCGAAGGCCGCCCCATTGCTAGCAGTTTGATAGCTGTCAGCGCAGACCCTGTCTGCGCTGGAGGCCCAAAAGACCCCAAAACCCAGGCGCCAGTGGCATACGGCCGCTACTGGGGAGCCCTGGAGAGGGTCGATTGCCTGCACTTTGAAGCCTGCTATTACCAGCCGCTGCAGTGGTGCATCGACCATGGCGTGCAGCGCTTTGAAGGCGGCGCGCAGGGCGAACACAAAATGGCGCGCGCCCTGCTGCCGGTGCAGGCCAGCAGCGCGCACTGGCTGGCGCACCCGGCCTTTGCCAACGCAGTGGAAGACTTTCTGCAGCGCGAGGGCGCGGGCGTGTCGCACTACCTGGAGCACCTGCAGACACGTTCCCCGTTTCGCCAGGCCTGAGCACCGGGTTCGGCACGGTTTTTCATGGCCGAACTGGGCCGGTCGGCCTTGCGCAGGCACAAAAAAAGGCGGGCGCCATGGCAGCGCACGCCTGGTTTTTTCTGCCGGCCTTTCACCGTCCAGGCACTGGCAGACTTTTCATGCTCAACCGCCGCAGCCACCGCAGCAGGAGCCTTTGCCATGCACGGCTTCCTGCTTGGTGATCTGCACGCGCCACTGCTGCGGACCTTCTTCCAGGTAGTCCCACTGGAACTGGCCGCCTGAACGCGACTGCAACTGGCGGTGCAGGGGCTGGGGGTCGTGGTCGTTCACCAGCTGCAGCGTCTCGCCCGGCAGCAGTTCATCGAAGCGGCCAAAGATGGTGGCATGGCGCTGCTGCGGCGGCAGTGTGCGAACGTCGATGGTGTTGTCCTGAACCGAAGTGGAAGTCATTTCAAAGTCCTTTGAGTGAGGATGGAAAAAAGGCAGAGAGAAAAAGCAGGGAGAAAGCAGGGAGCCAAGCAATTGCGGCGCGCTGGTGCGCTCAACCGTCCTTGCCGTCAATGCGCGAGCGCAGCAGCCAGGGCGTGAACACCACCAGGTAAATACCGAATGCCACGCTCCACGCGGCGGCGGCGAGCACCACCGAGGTCACATACCACTGCGCCGATGCCAGTGGCACCAGCACGCGCAGCACGGCAGCGGCCATGACCAGCGCATAGGCCAGCACTTCGGCGCGCGAAGCCTCAAGGGGCCGTCCGGTATGGCCGCGCGCGGTGCGGGTCAGCATGCCGATGATCAGGCCCCCCGTGGCGCCCACCGCCAAGGCGTGCACACCCGCCGAGGTAGGCACCAGACCCCACTGTGCCAGCGCCAGCAGGGCCAGGCCCAGCGGAATCCAGGCATACGCCAAGTGAAGAATCCAGAGG
>JAGOCN010000026.1 GCA_017998735.1 Giesbergeria sp. | reverse complement strand
CACCGGGCACTGCCTGCAGCAAACCTGGCACCCTACGCTGCTGCCCCTTCCATGCCCTGATTTTTGTCAAGCAGCAGGCAGATACCCGACGCAGACACTCGGGCATGGCCCTGCTGCAGCCGGGGTGCACACCGGCGCTGTCGCTTGCGTTGGCCGGGGGCGGGCCGGTTGCTGCACACTGGCTGCCCTGCCTGCCCCATGCCTGCTTTGCACACCGCGCTGGCCTGCGCCCCGGCAGCGCCCTGACATGCGCCTGCAGCGGCCTGTCCGTCTGCCCATCTGCCTTTTTGAAACGCAACACCCGCCATGAACAAGAACCTGTGGTTGCTGGCCCTGTGCCAGGGGCTTTTTCTGACCAACAACGTGGTCTTCATTGCCATCAACGGGCTGGTGGGGCTGCAGCTGGCGCCGTTTGGCTGGATGGCGACGCTGCCGGTGATGGGCTATGTGGTGGGCGGCGCGCTGTCCACACCGCTGGTGGCGCGCAGCCAGGCGCGCTGGGGGCGGCAGGTGTCGTTCCAGATCGGGCTGGGGGTGGCGTTTGGCTCGGCGCTGCTGTGCACCTGGGCGGCCTTTGCCGGCAGCTTCTGGCTGCTGTGCAGCGCCACGCTGGTGGCCGGCTACTACAGTGCCAACGGCCAGCTGTACCGCTTTGCCGCTGCCGAACTGGCCCTGCCCGCCTTCAGAGAAAAAGCCGTGTCGCTGGTGCTGGCCGGCGGCCTGCTGGGCGCCGTCGCCGGGCCGAACCTGGCCAAGCACGCACGCGACGTGCTGAGCGTGCCCTTTGCCGGTGCCTATGTGGCGCTGGCCGGCATTGCGCTGCTGTCCATGGCCTGCATGGCGGCAATCCGCTTTGAAGCCTTGGCACCGCCGTCACCCCGCTCGCCCGGTGCACCGGCGCCGGGGCGCCCCCTGGGCGTATTGCTGCGCCAGCCGGCGTTTGCGGTGGCGGTGCTGGGCGCGGCACTGGGCTACGGCGTGATGAACCTGCTGATGGCGGCCACACCGCTGGCCATGCAGGTCTGCGGCTATGCCTTTGGCGACGCCGCCTTTGTGCTGCAGTGGCATGTGATCGGCATGTTTGCGCCGGGTTTTTTCACCGGCCACCTGATCAAGCACTTTGGCACGCTGCAGGTGATGGGCGCGGGCGTGCTGCTGAACCTGGTGTGCGTGGCGGTGGCGCTGTCGGGACAGGAACTGCACCAGTTCACCATCGCCCTCTTTCTGCTCGGCGTGGGCTGGAATTTTCTGTTCACCGGCAGCACCACGCTGGCGCTGCAGTCCTACCGCCCCGAAGAAAAAGACCGCGCCCAGGCGGCCATCAACTTCTTTGTGTTTGCCACCATGGCGGTCACCTCGTTTGCCTCAGGCGCGCTGGTCACCACGCGCGGCTGGGATCTGCTGAACTACGGATCGCTCCTGCCGATTGGCCTGACCGGCCTGGCGCTGCTGTGGCTGGCGCTGCACCGGCGCCGGGCGCTGGCCGGCTGACGCCCTGACGTGACCGCTGGAGGACACTGGCAAATTGGTCAGGCCCCTGCCCTTTTCTGCCTGCTGGTCTGCTCTTCGCTCTTCAGTTCTGGGGTTTAGGTTGGGGTTTTGGCGCCAAGCGCACCACCTGCCCTGCCCGCATGACGATCAAATCGGTGCCCGTCTGCTGCGCCACCTGCCTTGCGCGCAAAGCGGCCCGTTGAATCGCTGCCCACGAGCCTTCCACCCCGATGCTGGCACTTGCAATTGCACTTGCGCTGGCGGGCTGCGCTGGACAAAGGGCCAAGGTTTTGTTCACCTGTTTGGGTTTGTTCATGGCTTGTCACTCCAGTCCACCAGTAAAGGCGCTTCACCTGCGTTGTCGTACAAAACCCATTGGTCCACCAGCGGCTGACACACCTCTGCCAACAGGCGCCGCCCGGCTTCAAAGCGGCGGCGGATGGTGGCTTCGGGGATATTGTGGCCTCCTTGGCGCACCCGTTCGGCCACGCGCTGCACCGCCATGTCAGCCGAGGGAAGGCTGAGAAAAAACAGTTCCACCCGGTAACCCAAAGCCTGCCATTGCGGTATCTGCCTTGCATAGGCGCGGCCTGACAAGGTGGTTTCATAGGCGAAGCTCTCACGCTCTGCCACATGCCGGGCTATGGTTTGCAGGGTCAGGCGCCCCGCTTGAAGGGCTGCACGCTCGGGTGCAAAGGGAGACAGACCGGCAGCAATCAGATCGGCATTCACAAACACCGGGCACCCCGCCTCGTTCGGCAGAAACTCGCGGGCAAAGGTGGTTTTTCCAGCCCCATTGGGGCCCGCAATGATGATGATCTTGGGCCTGACCACATCACGCCCCGCGTTGATCGAGTCGACTCACAGGCAACCTGCAAGCACGGCTTGCAGGTCTGGCAGATGGTTTGCAGAAAAGCCGCAGATGTTTATATGTCATGCACTTTCCCTGCCCAACACACCGCCCTGCGCTGCCATCCTGGCCATCGGCTTCTGCACCATGAGCCGATGGGCCACGCTTGGGCTGCAGTCTTTGCGAACCCACTTGCAGCCGTCTTTTTCCACCCTGAAATTTTTCATGGCAGTCACGCTGCACCAGCACTTGGCCGTTTGGCCGCTCGGATGCTGTCATGCCCTGGCAGACAGTGCAATGCACCAGCAACGAGCGCTCTTTTCTCATTTCGGTGTCGGGCTGAAACCCATGAAATCCCTGCAGGCTTTCAAGGCAGCGGCTCATCGGGCCGGTCCATGCCTTCCATGGGGTAGGCATCGGCCACGTAGGCCGGGCCTTTCATGACCATCACGATGACCGCGCCAATGGCCACCGTGAACACCACCGTCCAGTGCAGGATCAGCACGCTGATGGCGTAGATGTCGACCGTGGTGATCAGCGTGGAGACCTCGTAGGCCGGCGCGTCGGCCCACCACAGCCGCACCAGCAGCGACGGCAGGCACAGCAGCAGCGTGCCCAGCGTGAGCGCCTTGGGCAGGCGGCGCAGCACATCGCGCTCCTGCCCCGCCGGGGTTTGCTGAAAACCCGGCAAGCGGTTGAACAGTTCGCCCATGACCACCTCCTTTGACATTGAAAATCCTGTGCCCGTGCGTGCACCTTCAGCACACCACAACCGCCTGCCCCAGGCCATAGGACAAGGCCGCCAAAAAACGGCTCAGCCGCCACCGGCCCGCGCCGCCACCACGCCCGCGCCGGCCAGCAGGCTGACGCTGGCCACCAGCGTCAGCTGCGTGCGCAGCGGCAGGTACCAGGCGGGCAGCGCGGTTGCCGCGCCCTGCGCCACCAGCCGGCGGTCCTGCAGCCAGTGCAGTGCAAAGCCGGCCACCAGCAGCACCGCAGCGCCCGGTGCGGCCCACAGCAGGGCCGGCCACGCCACCAGCGCCGGCACCACGCTCCACACATAGAGGCCCTGGCGACTGGCTGCGTCCAGCCCCGGCAGCGCAATGGCAAAGCCCCAGTGCAGCGCGCCGACAAAAGACAGGATCACGGCCCCGTAGGCCAGCAGCGCCGGCCACCACAGCGCCGCGCCGCGCGCCGGCTCCAGCCACAGCAGCAACGCCAGCGCGGCAAAAGGCAGCAAGCCGCCGTAGCCCAGCCATGCCACCGTGCGCGGCAACCGGGCAGAAAGCGTTGCAACAGAAGCAGGTGCGGCAGCGGAAGAAACGGCTTTTTTCATGGCGGGTACCGAAAGGGGATGGCATTGCACGGCATTGCGCAACAGCGCGTTGGGACACTGTGGCAGTGCGACAGTGCGGCAGGCAAAAGAAGGATTTAACGCGAAAGCCTTTGTCCATGCGCTGTGCGGCACATTGGGCACCTGCTTTGCATTCAACCCGACAATCGGGAAGAACGGGTTTTTTCGGCGGTGTCAAGGCGAAAAACCCGTTCGGTACATAATTTCACTTTCAACCTGCCCCGTGGAAGTGGAACCTGCCGCACTTTTGCTGCCTTGTTTTCACCCGTTTCCCGCCTCTCATGCAACCACCCCTTTTTCAGAACTTTCAGAGCGCCAGCCGCGCCACCCTTGCCTTTCTGCACCAGCGGTTCGGGTTTTCGCTGTGGATGGTGACGCGCACCGAAGGCAACGACTGGATCGTGCTGCAGTCCGAAGACCATGGCTATGGCGTCAAGCCGGGTGCGGTGTTCCAGTGGGCCGACTCGTTCTGCTCCGAAATGATCAAGGGCAACGGCCCCCGCGTGGCGCCCGACTCGGGCCAGGTGATGGCCTACCGCAATGCCGCCATCGGGCGCCTGGTGCCTATCCAGGCCTATGTGGGCGTGCCGCTGCACCACAGCGACGGGTCGCTGTTTGGCACGCTGTGCGCCATCGACCCCGTCTGCCAGCCGGTCACGCTGGTTGCCGAGCAACCCCTGATCGAACTGCTGGCCGGCATGCTCAGCACGCTGCTGCAGTGGGAGCTCAAGGCCGGTTACGAGGAGCGGCGCAACGAGCGCCTGGCGCTGGAGGCGTCCACCGATGTGCTGACCGGCCTGAGCAACCGGCGCGCCTGGAACAACTTTCTGGCGTCGGAAGAAGAGCGCTGCAGCCGCTATGGGCACCCGGCGGCCGTGCTGGTGGTGGACCTGGACGGGCTCAAGGAAGTGAACGACAGCCTGGGCCATGCCGCAGGCGACCTGATGCTGGAGAGGGCCGCCAAGGCGCTGCGCAAGGCAGCCCGCGAGACCGACCTGGTGTCGCGCCTGGGGGGAGACGAATTCGGCATTCTGGCCATCGAGTGCGACCACGCCGGCGCCCAGACCCTGCTGCGGCGTGCCCGCGCCGCGCTGCAGGAGGACGGTGTCAGTGCCTCGATCGGCATGGCCATGCGCGCACCCGGCACCGGCCTGCAGGTGGCCTGGGAGCAGGCCGACATGGCGATGTACGAAGCCAAGCGCCAGCAGGCCTGAAATCTGCCTGGCGTCTCCTGCACGTTGCCAAAGCAAATTCAGCCTGCTGGCGGGATGAAGGGATGGCGAGATGTGCCGTTCAAAGCACACCCTCTGCAAAACCGGGATTTTTGGTCAAAAGTGCCTCCAGCCCAGGCGCAGCCTGCGCTGGCAGCTCATTTTTCAATAGCAAAATGCTTTAGGCAAAGAGACTGCATGCCGGCCAGGGCGGGCACGGGCTTGCGTGCGCGCTGGGCGCCATTGCAGCGCCGCCGTGCGCCCGCCTTTGCTTCAGGCCCCCCAGACCACGTCGTGCCCGGCTTCGGCGCTGCGGCGCAGCATGTCGATGAAGGGAGCGGCGCGCTGGCGCAGGCTGACGAATTCGCTGCGCCGTGCGTCGGCCTCGTCCTTGTCGTTTTTGTCGCCGTTGTTGTCGGTAGTGCCCTGCTCCTGGCGCGCCGCAGCGGCAGCGGCCTCCTGCTGCGCGGCGGCCTGGCGTTCTTCGGCGGCCACAGCGCTTTCCAGCGCCTCGATGGCGGACGGGATCTGTGCGGCGGTGACGATGCCGGTCGGGCCGGGTTCCTTGCCGATGATCTGCAGCAGCCGGCGCCCTTGCGGCTCCAGCAGGATCAGGTCGGCGGTGGAGCGGGATTTGAATTTGTAGAGCATGTGGAGTCCTGTGAATACCTGTAGCGGCAGTTGAAAGGATAAGCCGATTGCGCGGCCTGCATTCCAGCATGGCGTCCACCGCTGTCGGGCTGCGTGGAAAGCAGCGGGTGCGGCGGCACCCAGCCGCGCTCAAGCAGGGGCAAACGGGCAAATGGACAGCGCCTGCAGCCGCCGGGCCATTGGCCATTGCCTACAGGAGCAAAGACCCGGTCCAAACCGCTGCTGCGAAGGAATGACTGCAGCCCGCGCCCGCCGCTGCCCTGGTGAATGCGCCAGCCTGCGCCGTACACTCCAGCCCCTTGTTCCGCACGCCTTCCATGCCCCGTCGTTTTTTTGCCGTTCTGGCGGCCCTGCTGGCGCTGGCGCTGCTGCCGGGCTGCGCCGACCTGCGCTACTACTGGCAATCGGTGCGCGGCCATGCCGAGCTGATGGACGCTGCCGCGCCGCTGCAGGACTGGCTGGCGCGGTCCGATGTGCCGGCGCCGCTGCGCCAGCGCCTGCAGCTGGCCGCGCAGGCGCGCGCCTTTGCCGTGACCGAGCTGGCGCTGCCCGACAACGCCAGTTACCAGCGCTACGCCGCGCTGGGCCGGCCAGCGGCGGTGTGGAACGTGGTGGCCGCGCCGCCCGATGCGCTCACGCCACACCAGTGGTGCTTTGTGGTGGTGGGCTGCATCAGCTACCGGGGCTACTTTGCCAAAACCGATGCGCAGGCCGAGGCAGCAGAGCTGGCCGCGCAGGGGCTGGAGGTGTCTGTCTACGGCGTGCCGGCGTATTCCACGCTGGGTTACCTGAACTGGCTGGGGGGCGATCCGCTGCTCAGCACCTTCATTGCCTGGCCCGAGGGCGAATTTGTGCGCCTGCTGTTCCACGAATTGGCGCACCAGGTGGTCTATGCCCAGAACGACAGCGCCTTCAACGAATCCTTTGCCACGGCAGTGGAACGCCTGGGCAGTGCGCGCTGGCTGGCCGCCCGGTCCACGCCGGCAGCGCGGCAGGCGTTTGACACCGGCCAGGCCCGGCGCCAGGCGTTCCGTTCGCTGGCCCAGGCCACGCGCCAGCGGCTGGACGCGCTTTATGCATCAAACCAGGCGCAACCGCTTGCTGCGCCTGCGCTGGCAGCTATGAAAAAAGAAGCAATGCAGGATTTTCGCCACCACTATGCGCAACTGCGCCGGCAATGGCAGGCAGAGCAGCAGGTGCAGCCCCTGTCCGCCATGGCACCGCAGCAGCTGGCCGCCTACGACCGCTGGGTGGCCGAGGCCAACAACGCCAGCTTTGCCTCCCAGGCCACCTACGACCACTGGGTACCGGCCTTTGAAGCGCTGTTTGCGCAGCAGGGCAGCGACTGGAAGCGGTTTTACGCTGCCGTGCAGGCGCTGGCCGACCTGCCCCAGCCGCTGCGCGAAGAACGCCTGCGCGCCCTGCAGCCCCAAAGCCCGCTGCCCGCGCCTGCGCCTGCCGCCGAACCGGCATAGCAGCCTTTGCGGCCGCGCCCTGCCTCCCAGGGATACATTGGCCCACCCGAGCCCCTGAACTTTTGACTGCCTGACGGAGAAGCCCCACCCATGCCCGACATCCACATCCACCGCCCGCACCAGCTGGGCCTGAGCGCCGCCCGCAGCGTGGCACACACCTGGGCGCGCAAGGCCGAGGCCAAATTCGGCCTGGCCTGCGTGTACGAAGAAGGCGAAGCCCGGGACGTGCTGCATTTCAGCCGCGCCGGGGTGCAGGGCACGCTGCAGGTGCAGCCCGACCAGTTTGAGCTGGTGGCCGAACTGGGTTTTCTGTTTGGCGCCTTCCAGGGCCGCATTGAAGCGGAAATCAGCGCCCAGCTGGACAAGCTGTTGAGCGCACATCCAGAGGCGTCAGACACACAGGTCGCCCTGGCGCCCCGCAGTGAACACGGCGCAGAAGGCGCCCCCATGCCAGCCGAAGCACCCCTTGAACCGCCGGCAAAGCCAGACAGCCGCCGCGCCTGAAATTTCTGCAGACCCCGGCGCCCGGGTCTGCAGGCAGGGGCTGGTTTGCGCGCCACGCCATGGCTTTGCAACCTGCAAAGCGCCCAGGGCGCCGCCGCACCTGCAGCCGGCAACGGCGCTTGCCTGGCCCAAGCCTGGGCAACTACCTAGTCTTTTCAGACGATGAATGAAGGGCTGCAGGGCCGCAAAAATTTCTTGCTGCAGGGAAGAAAAAACCAGCGGTTTTCAGCGTTTCTGCGTGCGGCCCTGGCCTGCGGCAGGTGCACACCGGCTGGCTTCTGGTTGGTGGGTCAGCGCCAGACCGCTTGCATGGCACCTGAAAACCGGACCCCGGACAATTTCCTGCCTGCCCCTTGCAACAACCGCCGGGCGGGTGTTGCAAGAAACCACGAAAGGGAAAACGATGAAATTCAATGTCCGAATGGCGGCCTTGCTGGCCCTGTCCGTGGCGCTGCTGGGGTGTTCCGGTGACGGAGACCCCAACAACGCCAACCCCCTGGTTCCCAAAGCCAGCATCAACGGCCCGACCGCCCAGGGAAGCCGTGCGTTTGCTGCCACCCCTTCGGTGGTGGACCTCAAGACAGCCGGTTATGCGGAAGAGGAATTCTTCATTGAAGGCACCGCGCGCGCTTTCAAGCCCGAGGGCACCTGGGGAACCGATGGCAAATGGCCCGTGGTGGAAACGTCCAGCGCCCCTTACAAAACGCGCATTTTGGTGCGCAGGCCCGTCAACCCGCAAAAATTCAGCGGGGTGGTCATCGTCGAATGGTTCAACGTCACGTCCAACATCGACATCGACGTGGACTACCAGTTTCTGCAGGAAGAAATCCTGCGCTCCGGCCATGTCTGGGTGGGCGTCACGGCGCAGGCCGTGTCCATTTCCAGCAATGGCGACGGCAGCCTGGGCAAGGGCGCGCTGGGCCTGAAGGCCTGGGACCCGGTGCGCTATGCGTCGCTGCAGCACCCGGGCGATGCCTATTCCTACGACATTTTTTCGCAGGTCGGTGCGATGCTGAAAAACCCGGGCGCCACCGACCCGCTGCGCGGCCTTGCCCCCAAAGTGCTGCTGGCCGATGGTGAATCGCAAAGCGCCTTTCGCCTGCTGACCTATGTGAACGCCATCCACAAGCAGGCCCTGGTGTACGACGGCTTCCTGGTCCACAGCCGCAATGGCACGGGCGCACCGATTGCAGCGGGCATTCCCGTGCCGGCGCCAGCACAGGTGCGCACCGACCTGACGGCACCGGTTTTCCAGTTCATCACCGAGTCCGACCTGTTCAAGCTGGGCACGGGCAGCAATGCCTTTCCGCCTGCACGCCAGCCCGATTCACCCAGCGTTCACACCTGGGAGGTGGCCGGCACAGCGCATTCAGACCGGTATTCGGTGGAGCAGCTGGCCAAGCAGGGCAACCTGCAGTTCGATTCCTTCATTGATTTGTCCAGGGCGCTGGCCATCATCAACTCTGCACCCCAGCACCTGGTGATGAACGCGGCCTTGCGCTCGCTGGTGCGCTGGGTGGAGCAGGGCGCCAGGCCCACCAGTGCACCGCCCATCAGCACCCAGGGCGGAACAGTGGTGCGCGATGCGCGGGGCAATGCTTTGGGAGGGGTTCGCCTGCCTTTTTCCGATGTGCCGGTGGCGGTGCTGTCTGGCGAAGGGCCGATCGGGTTTTCCGGCCTGACCGTTCCCTTTGACCAGGCCACGCTGAAGGCGCTCTACCCCACCGCTGACGTGTATGTGCAGGCGGTCACCACAGCGGCCCAGGCGGCCGTCGCCAAAGGGTTTTTGCTTGCGGCAGATGCCCAGACGCTGGTAGAAGCAGCCCGAAAAAACCCACCTGTCCAATAAAGCCCCTTTGGGCAGAAACACCCCGCGCATTTGAAATATGCGCGGGGTGTTTCTGTTTTTGAAAGGTGCCTTGAACAACGTGCGCTTGTGCGCTTGGGTGCTGTGTGCCTGGCTTGGCCAGAACAACCCGTGAGCGATCGGCCGGGCGGATTCAATCCATCACACAGGCCGCAGGCAGGGGCGCAGCGCAGGGCCACCCACCTCCGGGCACCACTTCACACTGCACCCGGCAGGCCCCGTCCCAGGCCGCTACAAAGCCTGCACCAGCGCCCACAGCCCCACCCCGGCGGCAGCGGCCAGACCGGCTGCGCGCAGCAGGGTCAGCACCAGCACGGCACGCGGGGTGCCGTCGTCGCGGTTCTGCAGGAGGGCCTTGCGCGGGGCCGCAGCCGCACTGCTGCTGCACCCGCCAGAGCTGCAGCCACCCTGCCGGGGCGCCGGGTTCTGCGCCTGCGCGGCCAGCGTGTCCTGGATGGCCTTCTTGCGCGCCATCAGGCGTTCGATTTCTTCGTTTTCCAGAACCATGGCAATTCACTCCTTGAAGGGTTCGGCGCCGGCGCAAAAGTCCAGCACCCGGGGGTCTGTGCCGCCACCACAGAATGCCTGCAGCGCCTGGGCAAACAGCGGCTCTGCGGGCAGCAGCCGGGCAAACACGCCCATGCAGGAACAGAATTTGAGCGCGTCCACGCTGCCCAGAATGGCCGTGGCCGTGGCCGGCTGCCGCCCTGCATGCCGCAGCATGGCGCGTGTGCAGGTGCGCAGACGCTCGCCCAGCACCGGGTGCTGTGCATAGGCCAGCGCTTCCTGCGCGTCTGCCAGGCCATAGAACTGCGCGGTGGCGCTTTTGCCCAGCCCGCGCGGCTGCGGAAAGACGAACCACATCCAATGGCTTTGTTTGCAGCCGCGTTCGAGTTCCTGCAGGGCCTGCGCATACACAGGCGCCTGGGCGTCCAGAAACCGCTGCAGGGCAGGAGCATGGGAAGGCGCATCAAACAGGGACATGGCGCGCCCATTGTCCGCAAAAGGCGAAACCCCGGCGCCGGCCGGTGTATGGGCCAGGCGCCGGGGTGTGCTGTAAAAAGGCCAGACGGGCGGGAAAACAGACAGGCAGGAAGGCAGGCGCTGCCGTGGCGCGGGCCACCGCCCGGTCAGCGCAGCGATTCGATCAGGTCGATGTACTGCTGGCGCGCCGCGTCGCCCTCGGCGCCCTTGAGCTTGCTCCAGGCGTCCCATTTGGCACGCGCCACGATGTCGGAAAAGCTGGGCTTCTTCTCGGTGTTGTCGCCTTCGGTGGCCTGCTTGTAGAGCGCATAGATTTTCAACAGCGTCGGGTTGTCGGGCCGCTCGCTGAGCGACTTGGACAGCGCCACGGAGGCTTCAAACTGGGTGTTCAGATCGGGGTTGCGCATGGGCAGGGCTCCTGGGTAAATAAAAGACAAAGGAAAAAATGGTGTCACCAGATTCAGGTGCACCAGACAAGGCCAACGAAGGCCAACGGAAGCAGCCAAGACTGCCGGCAAGGATCTGGCCGCGCGGCATTGCCTGCCGGCCATCGCCTGCGAACACGCGCTTGAATGCTATCAAATAAATAGCTGCTGGCGCAGGCTGTGCTTGCGCTGGAGGCCATTTTGGCACTCAAACTGGCTGCGCCAGCCACTGCCGTGCCAGCTGCACCCAGTAGGTGGCGCCCAGCGGAATCAGGTCGTCGTTGAAGTCGTAGCTCGGGTTGTGCAGCATGCACGGGCCGCCGCCATGGCCAATGGCACGGTGGTCGCCTTCGCCATTGCCGATAAAGCAGTAGGCGCCGGGCAGGGCCTGCAGCATGAAGGCAAAGTCCTCGGCGCCCATGGTGGGCTCCTGCACCAGCACCTGTGCTTCGCCCACCAGCCCTTGCATGACGCGCCGCGCAAACGCGGCTTCGGGCGCAGTGTTGATGGTGGGCGGGTAGTTGCGCACAAATTCAAAGGTGCAGGTGGCCTCGTGCGCGGCGCAGGTGTGCTCGGCCACCTGGCGCATGCGCCGCTCGATCAGGTCCAGCACTTCCAGCGAAAAGGTGCGCACCGTGCCCTGCAGCTCGCAGTGGTCGGGCACCACGTTGGTGGCCTCGCCGGTGTGCACCATGGTGACGGAAACCACACCGGCGTCGATGGGCTTCTTGTTGCGGCTGACGATGGTCTGGAACGCCAGCACCATCTGGCAGGCAATGGGCACCGGGTCGATGCCGGTGTGCGGCATCGCAGCGTGTCCGCCCTTGCCGGTAATCACGATCTTGAATTCGTTGCTGGACGCCATCACCGGCCCCGGGCTGACCGCAAAAGTGCCCACCGGCATGCCGGGCCAGTTGTGCATGCCGAACACCGCCTGCATGGGAAATTGCTCGAACAGGCCGTCCTGCACCATCTCGCGCGCGCCGCCTCCACCCTCTTCCGCCGGCTGAAAAATCAGGTGCACCGTGCCGTCAAAGTCGCGGTGCTGTGCCAGGTGCTGCGCCGCCGCCAGCAGCATGGCCGTGTGGCCGTCGTGGCCACAGGCGTGCATCTTGCCGGCATGGCGGCTGGTGTGGGCAAAGGTGTTGAACTCCTGCATGGGCAGCGCGTCCATGTCGGCGCGCAGGCCAATGGCGCGGCCGCAGGCACCACCGTCGCGGCCATGCACCG
>JAGOCN010000025.1:5898-12090 GCA_017998735.1 Giesbergeria sp. | reverse complement strand
GACCCTTGCCCTTGCCCTTGCCTTCAGGAAAGCATCCACGCAGGAACGCGGCATGGCGGCAGCGTTTTGGTGCTGGTCCGCCTGCAATGCGCTTGCACAGTGGCTTGGTTTGCGCCTGCTATTAAAAAAGGAGCTGCTGGCGCAGTCTGTGCTTGCGCTGGAGGCCATTTTGACCTAATAAGCGAAATGCCTCAGACAGACCATGGCTGCCTGCCTGCCTGCAAACGCAGCGCCCGACATTCCGGCAATGGGGGTCAGAGCCCGAGTTTCTCTGCGCGAAACCGTGATCTGACCCCCATTGCCTGCTCTGGTCGTGTGCGGTGTTCAAAGCACGTCGCTCGGTGCGGTTTTTCGCACCAAAAATGGAGACTCGCAACAGCCGGCACCTCAACCGGCGTTGGCCAGCCACTGCGCAGCGCGCTCCAGGTCCTGCACCGTGTCAATGTCAAAGGTGCAGCCCGGATCGTCCACCGGCCACAGCGCCGCGCCATGGGCGCGCACCACGGCAGCGGCGCCCTGGGGGCCCTGCAATTGCAGCAGTTCCGGGCCGCAATGCGCGGCAAAGCGCACCGGGTGGCCGCGCTGGCCGTTGACCACCGGCACGACGACCGCCAGCTCCGCCGGTGCCCCGGCCAGGGCGCGCAGGGTGTCCGGGCGCAGCAGCGGCAGGTCGCCCGGCAGCACTAGCCAGCCTGGCGCACCAAGCGTGGCGCGCACGGCGGCGGCAATGCTGTCGCCCATGCCGGCGTGGCCGCCGTCCTCCAGGTGCCAGGGCAGGCCCGATGCGCGCACGGCGGCCAGCGTCCAGTCCAGCACCGGGCGCCCGGCCAGCAGCGCCTGCAGCTTGGGCCCCTGCCCGCCACTGGCCGCAAAGCGCGTGCCGCGCCCCGAGGCCAGCACCAGCACCACGGGCAGGGCTGCAGGCTTTATGGCGTGCTGCGGCGGGGTGTTCACCGGGCCTGTGCCTTTGGCTTTGCCTGCACGCGTGCTTCCGGGCGGGACTGGACGCGTGTCTGGCCAGGGCCATGCGCCAGCACCGTGCAGGCGCCCGCAGCGCCCGCAGCGCCCGTAGCATCCGGTGCATCGGTGCCGCAGCCCGGCACTTTGCAATCTACCTCTGCCATGCCTTCCGGCACCTCACCGGCGCCCGCCGCCCTGGCAGGCGCGCCCTGCAGGCGGCTGCGCACCTGCACCAGTTGCGCCGCCACGGACACGGCAATTTCTGCCGGGGTGCGGGCACCAATCGCCAGCCCCACCGGGCCATGCAGCCGGTCCAGTTCGGCATCCCGCAGGCCAAAGTGCTCGGCCAGCCGCTGGCGGCGCGCCGCCTGGCTGCGCGCCGAGCCGAGCGCGCCGACATAGAAAAAGCCGGCGTCTGCCTGCAGCGCCTCCAGCAGCGCCAGATCGTCCAGCCTGGGGTCGTGCGTGAGCGCCACCACCGCCGTGTGCGCGCCGGGCAGCAGCGTGCGCACCACGTCGTCGGGCATGCCGGGCAGGCGGCGCGCTCCGGCCACGCCGGTGTGCTGGTATTCGCTGCGCGGATCGCACACCAGCACCTCGAAGCCCAGCAGCTGGCCCAGCTGGGCGACGGCCTGACCGAGCTGGCCAGCGCCAATCAGCAGCAGCCGCCAGCGCGGGCCAAACACCGCCGACAGCGTGGCGCCGTCAAAGGCCAGCGGCGCTGTGCCGGGCGCTGCGCCGTGCAGCGCCACATGCCCGTCGGCCAATGTGAGCGTGCGCTGCACCAGCGCCTGCGCGGCGGTGCGCGCCAGCAGTTCCTCCAGCCACGCGGGGTCGTACACCGCCTCCAGCACCAGCCGCAGCGTGCCGCCGCAGGGCAGGCGCCAGCGCGCCGCAGATTCGCGCGTTCCGCCATAGGTCAGCACCTGCGGCAGCGCCGGGGGCCCGCCCTGCCGCAGGCGTTCGCTCAGGTCGTCTTCCACACAGCCGCCCGACACCGAACCGCAGGGCACGCCATCGCCGCGCAGTGCCAGCAGCGCGCCCACGGGCCGGGGCGCGCTGCCCCAGGTCTGCACCACCGTGGCCAGTGCGACGCCATGGCCGGCGCGGCGCCAGTCCAGCGCCTGGGCCAGCACCTGCCGGTCAAGGGTGTCCATGGCGGGGTTTCTGCGGTGGGGTGGTGGCAAGGCGCATGGGTGGAACAGGTGGATTCAGGCGGTGAAGGTGGGTTGCGCGCTTTGTCTTGGCATTGCCAGGGTGCCGGTCGGTGCAGGGGTTTGCCGCCTTGTGCGCAAACCCTGCCGGCGCCGCAGGCGCAGCCAGTCAGCATGAAGGCGTCCGCTGGCACGCGCCATTGTGAAAGTGCCTGCCGGGGGCTGTCTGCCAGACAGTGCCTACTGCGCTGCGCCTGCGGGCCTTTTTTCTGGCGCGATGGCAGCAGTCAAAGCAGTCAAAGCGGTCAAAACCTCCAGAGTGTCCGCAGCAAGCCGGCCGCAGCGCAACAACATCTGCAGCCACAGCGCTTCCGGCCTGCACTGGCTTCTTTGTCTAAACAGAAAAAAGCAAAAACCTTCTTCCGGCAGCAGCAGCCATGCATTGCCGGAAGAAGGAAACCCCCCAGGCCAGCGGCCAAGCCGCCCACACTCAGGGCCGGAAGGTGTCCCCCAGCACCAGACCTTCGCGGCGCGGGTCGGCGCCGCCGGTCCAGCTGGGCGCGCCGCCAACCTGGCTGCGCACGATGGTGCTGGTGCCGCTGGACTGCGCGCCCACGTTCACCGTGTGGCCCAGGGCTTGAAGGCCCTGCACCAGCGCGTCGTTCTGGCCGCCGTTGGCCGCCGCCACGTTCGGGTGCTCGCCGCCGACGTTGGTGGTGGGCGAGTTGGCGGCGCCAAAGTCCACCATGGCAGTGGCCTGCTGGGCGTCCAGGCCCCAGTCCAGCACACCGACCAGCGTCTTGGTGACGTACTGGATGATGGTGGCGCCGCCGGGCGAGCCGGTGCCCATGGCCAGCGCGCCCATGCTGCCGTCGGCGCGCTTGACAAACACCAGCGTGGGCGCCATCGAGCTGCGCGGCCGCTTGCCGGGCGCCACGCGGTTGGCAATCGGGTTGCCGTCCGCATCGGCTGGCACGTCGCTGAAATCGGTCAGCTGGTTGTTCAGGATGAAACCGCGTGCCATGTGAAACGAGCCCAGCGAAGACTCCACCGTGGTGGTCATGGACACCGCATTGCCCTGCTTGTCCACGATGGTGAAATGTGTGGTGCCGTTCTCGGGCGTGCTGTCCACCCCCATCGGCACCGGCCCCAGGTTGCCGGCCTGCGCCGTGCCCATGCTTTTGCTGGTGCTGATGAGCGCGGCGCGGCCCTGCAGGTAGCTTTTGTCGAGCATGGTGGCCACGCCCTTGCCCGGCAGCGGCACAAAGTCGGCATCGGCCACGTACTTGTTGCGGTCGGCGTACGCCAAGCGCAATGCTTCGCTGACCAGGTGCACGCCCATCACGCTCGGCTTGCCGCCGTAAATGTCCACGGCCGAGGGCTTGTAGGCTGCCAGGTCGAAGTTTTCCAGAATGCCCAGCGCCTGCGCCACCGCAATGCCGCCCGAGGACGGCGGCGGCATGCCGCAGACCTTGTAATTGCGGTAGTCAATGCACACCGCCTCTCGCGCCTTGGCGCGGTAGGCCGCCATGTCGGCCAGCGTGGTCTTGCCGGGGGTGATGGGCGCGCCGTCCTTGGCGCTCTGGGTGGTCTGGATCTTGTCCACGATGGCCTGGGCCAGCGGGCCGGTGTAGAAGGCATTCACCCCCTGCCGGCCCAGCGTGTTCAGCGTCTCGGCATAGGCCGGGTTTTTGAGCGTGGTGCCCAGCGCCTTGGCACTGCCATCGGCGTTCAGAAAGTACGCAGCCGCCTCGCTGTCGCTGGCCAGCTGCGTGCGTGCGCCGCTGATGGCCTGCGCCAGCCGGCCGCTGATGGCAAAGCCCTGCTGCGCCAGGTTGACGGCCGGGGTGACCAGTTCGGCCCAGGCCAGGGTGCCATGCGTCTGGTGCGCCAGGTCCAGCATGCGCAGCACGCCGGGCGTGCCGATGGCGCGGCCGCTGGCGCGGGCGCTGGGCAGCGGCGCGGTCTGCTGGGTGCTGTCGTCGATCCAGCGCAGGTAGTTGGCCGTGGCCGCCGCCGGCGCAGTTTCGCGCCCGTCAAACGCCACCACCTTGTTGGCCTTGGCGTCGTAGTGCAGCATGAACGCGCCGCCGCCCAGCCCGCTCGACTGCGGCTCCACCAGCCCCAGCACTGCCTGCACCGCAATGGCCGCATCGACGGCCGAGCCGCCTTTTTTCAGCACCGTGCAGCCGGCCTTGGTGGCCAACGGGTTGGCGGTGACCACCATGTAGGTCTTGCTGTGGACGGGCTGGAGACCTAAGCGGTAGCCGGACGCCGGCTCGGGCGCCGCCGGGTCGCCGGGCAGGCCCGAGCCCACCGTGACCGCGCCATTGGTGGACAGCACATCGCAGGCGGTGTCGTTGGCGGGCGGCGGCACCGAGGCGCTGTGGTCGTCGTCCGACGAGCAGGCGCCCAGCGCGGCCAGCGCAAGCGCCGCAGCACCCAGGCGAAAAGAGGCGGGAAAGCGGGTCATGGAGTCTCCTTGTGTTGTTGTCGTCGCTGCTGTGCAAGAAACCAAGAAACAAAAAAACCTCACCGGATGCGAACAGCGCCCTTGCCAAAGCCCAGGCCAGACCAGACCCCAGCCCCGAGCGCAGTGCCCACGCCTGCCAGCCTAAGCCGTTTCGCGTGCCTTGCCTATGCCTTGCGCACCGGGCGCCAGGCTGTGGCGCAGGGCAGACGCGGCCATGGGCGACCGGATGCCGGCAGCACGGCAGGCGCTGTGTTGTCTGCAGCCCCCAGGCCACTGCGACTGCGGGCGGGCGGGCCCACTGGCAAGCATGCGGGCTGGGGGCAGGGCTTGCACAGTGTGGGTTGCCGGTTTCAGGTTTCAGGCAAAAAATGCCTCCAGCCCATGCGCAGCCTGCGCCAGCAGCTCCTTTTTCAATAGCAAAAACAACAATTGCAGGTGCAGCGTCTGCAAAGCAGGCCACGGCCAAAATGCACCGGGCGCTGCGTGCTGCCGGCAACTGTACCGGCCCTCGCCCCGGCCCAGCGCACCGCGCAGGCCCTACCATTTGTGCCATGAACGACGCCCCTTCCTTTTCTTCTGGTGCTGCGGCTGCCGCGCCCGGCAGTGCCGCTGCCGGCCAGCCGCCCAGCGAAGGCCTGCACTGGCCCTCGCGCTTCTGGGCCGAGGTATCGGCGCTGGACTTTGACACCGCCCAGCGCAGCGGCCTGGCCGCGCAGACCGTGGCGGTGCTGCCGGTGGCAGCCACCGAGCAGCATGGCCCGCACCTGCCGCTGTCGGTCGATGCGGCGCTGCTGCAGGGTGTCATTGACGCCGCGCTGCCGTTGCTGCCGCCCGAACTGCCGCTGTTGGTGCTGCCGCCGCAGAACATTGGCCTGAGCACCGAGCACCAGGCCTATGCCGGCACCTTGACCCTGTCGCCCGCCACGCTGCTGGCGCTGTGGACCGAGCTGGGCGAATGCGTGGCGCGTGCCGGCATCAAAAAGCTGTTGCTGCTCAACGGCCACGGCGGCCAGGTCAGCGTGATGGACATCGTCGGGCGCGAACTGCGCCAGCGCTGTGGCCTGCTGGTCTACAGCGCCAGCTGGTTCAGCCTGCCATTGCCAGACGAGGTGGCCGGCCGCTTCAGCGCCGAGGAGCACCGCTTCGGCATCCACGCCGGCGAAATCGAGACGTCGATGATGCTGCACCTGGCGCCGCAGACGGTGCGCATGCAGCACGCGCGCCATTTCCATTCCACCTCGCAGGACCGCGCCGCGCGCCATGCGCTGCTGGGCAATGGCAAAAGCGCCAAGCTGGCCTGGGCAATGCAGGACTACCACCCGGCCGGCGCGGTGGGCAATGCTGCTGCCGCCACCGCCGAAAACGGCCGCGCCGTGGTGCAGGCGGCGGCTGTGCAGCTGGCGCTGCTGCTGCAGGAACTGCATGCGCTGCCGCTGTCCACGCTGGTGCACACGCCAGACCTGTCGGCGCTGTAGCCGGGGCTTGCCGGTCTGCAGGCGGCCTGGGCGGGTGCGCAGTGCAGGCAGCACAAGCGGTGCCAAGGGCGCTGGCGGCAAGCGCAAAAACTTCAGGTCAAAACAGGCTCCAGCGCTTGTGCAGCCTGCG
>JAGOCN010000025.1:0-5798 GCA_017998735.1 Giesbergeria sp. | reverse complement strand
GGGCTTGCCGGTCTGCAGGCGGCCTGGGCGGGTGCGCAGTGCAGGCAGCACAAGCGGTGCCAAGGGCGCTGGCGGCAAGCGCAAAAACTTCAGGTCAAAACAGGCTCCAGCGCTTGTGCAGCCTGCGCTGGCAGCTATCTTTTTTGATACGCACGGTGCATTTTGCAGTGCTCCGGCCTGGCGCAAGGCCTGGGTGCGGGCGCTCAGTTCACTGCCGCGCAGGCCACGATGCGGCAGGCCTTGCCGCTGCGCCCGCGCGGCGCGGCGTGGCCCAGGGTGCCGTGCACCGTGATGGGCGCCAGCCCCATGGTGCGGGCAAAGGCCTTGAGCTCGGTGCTGCAGCGCGCCAGCGCCTGCTGGCCGGCTTCGCCCTCCAGCGGCAGGTGCAGCTCCAGGGTGCAGGCGTCGACTTGCAGCAGGTGAAAATCAAACACGCCTGCGTGGTCTTCCAGCACGGTGGACAGCGCCAGCGGCAGCAGCGTGACGTTCTGGCCGCCCTGCCCGGCCATCACCAGCGGCTCGTCGTGCCGACCCTGCACCTGCAGCACCGGCAGGGGCGAGCCGCAGTTGCAGCGCTCGGCGGGCATGCGCACCTGGTCGCCCAGGTCGTAGCGCACCAGCGGCTGCACATGGTTGGCCAGGTTGGTCAGCAGCACGCTGCTCGATGGCTGGCCGGCCGGCACCGGCTGAAATTTCTCGTCCACTGGCTCCAGGATCACCCAGTCGGCGTTCACATGCAGCTGGCCGTGCGCGCATTCCCAGCCCATGGCCAGAAATTCGGACGCGCCGTAGCTGTTGCGCACCTGCCCGCCCAGGTGGCGCTCGATGTGCGCCCGCACGCCCGGCGCCAGGTATTCGCCCCCGGTCCAGATTTCGCGCGGCTGGATGTTCAGCGCACCGCGCGCAGCTTCGCCGGCCAGCAGCGCCGCTGCGGTGGGGTAGGTGGCAATGGCGGTGGGGTTGAAATCGTTGAGCGCCCGCACCAGCGCCGGCAGCGGCTCCAGCAGCGAAAAGCTGCGCGTGCTGCGGGCCAGCCAGGGGTTGATGGCACACAGCCGGCGCACCGACACGGTGCTGGCAAAGTGGCCGTCGATGGCGCCGATGAAGGCCATGCGCTCGCCCAGGCCCAGCGGGTCAAACCAGCTCGACAACAGCGGTTTGGGCGGCGGGCTGCGGCGCAGCGCTTCCAGCGCGTCGTTCACCACCATGGCCTGCAGGTCCTGCACGAACAAACCCGGCTGGCCGCTGGTGCCCGAGCTTTCCCACACCATGTAGCGCCCCAGCCAGGGCTGGCCGATGCGCGTGGGGTCGGCGGTGAAGGCGCGCAGCGCGTCCAGCTCCAGCGCCGGGTCGGTGACCCAGCCGGCAAAGTCCGCCATCAACTGGCCGCGCTGCACCGGCGGCAGCGCGGCCAAAGGGGTGCTGGCGGTGGTGTCGGCCGGCCACAGCGTGCGGTACAGGCTGGACTCGCGCAGGGTCGATTCGATCAGCGCCGCCAGCCGGCTGCGCTGGCGCTGGGCAATGCCCTCGGGCGTGCCGCGCTGGGCCGCGGCCACGTCCATGGACACGCTCGACAGGCGCAGCGGGTCGAACACGGCGCCCAGGCCGGAACCTGTGGAAAAAAGGGGGATTCCGCCCTTCCGGGCAGTGCGGAAAAACGCGGTCATGCCTTCCATGGACATGCCTCCTTCGGGGGTGTGGGTGACCGGTCCATCATAGGACGCACCCACGGCAGAGCCGATTGCCCAGCCGCAGACCAGCGGCTGCCGCCACCCGCGCAGCTGGCGGGTGGCGGAGGCCAATGCGGGCACAGGTACAGGAGCAGGGTCAGGCGTTGTGCAGCCGGTCGCCGCAGCGCGTGGCCGCGCCCGAGCGCAGCAGGTCGTCCACCAGGCCCTGCAGCCAGTCGCCCCAGGGCTGGTCGGCAAAGTGGCGCGCGTGCAGCAGGGCAAAGTACGGCGTGGCGGTGGCCCAGGCCTGCAGGTCGGCCAGCGCCACCTGCTGCCACTCCAGCAGCTTGTATTTCAGCAGCACCTTGGCGCCGTACAGCGCGTGGCGGCGCGGGTTTTGCACAAAGCCGTCCAGGCGGCGGCGCGCCACGTCAAGTGCCTGCGCAATGCCGTGGAACACCGGCCCATGGCCGGGAATGGCGGTGCGCGGCGCCAGGCGCTCGATCAGGTCCAGCGTGGCGCCGACGGCGGCAAAGGCGTCATCGCCTTCAAGTTCGGGAAAGACCACGCCAAAGCCGTTTTCCCACAGCGCATCGGCCGAGATCAGCACCGCGTCCTGCGGCTCGAACAGCACCACCGAATGCGGGTCGTGCCCTGGCGCGGCATGCACCTGCCAGGGGCGGCTGCCGAGGCGCACCTCGGTGCCCGGCCGCAGCACGCCGTCAAAGGCAAAGCGCGGGCAGTCCTGGCCGGTGGGCGTGTAGCTCAGCGCCCAGGCGTCCCACTGCTGCACCTGCGCCGCCTGCCCAGGCGCAATGAAGGTCTGCACGCCCGTCCAGGCGGCCTGCAGCGCGGCGTTGCCGCCGCAGTGGTCGCTGTGCAGGTGGGTGTTGAGGATGCGCGCCAGCGGCTGCCCGGCCAGCGCCGCGTCCACCAGCGCCACGGTCTGCACGGCGTGCGCGCAGTAGCCGGTGTCCACCACTGCTGCACCCTCATCGGTTTCCGCGCCTGCAGCGCGAAAGACGATGCTGTTGGACGACAGCCAGCCGCGCTCCAGCACGGTGATTTCAGGCGCCAGCGCTGGCGGGTCGTGCGTCATGCGCTGTGGTTTTGACAGTTGTTTGCGGGCCTGCAGTGCGCTGCCAGCGGCCCCGGCCCGGTCATGGCGTGGTGCTGCGCAGCTGGCGGCGCAGCACCTTGCCGACGTTGGTCTTGGGCAGGTCGTCGCGGAACTCGATGGAGCGGGGGCGCTTGTAGCCGGTCAGGTTGTCGTGGCAGTGGCGCAGCACGGCCTCTTCGGTCAGGGACGGGTCGCTGCGCACCACGAACACCTTCACGGCTTCGCCCTGCTGGGCGTCGGCCACACCGATGGCGGCGCACTCCAGCACGCCGGGGCAGAGCGAAATGACGTTTTCAATCTCGTTCGGGTAGACGTTGAAGCCGCTGACCAGGATCATGTCCTTCTTGCGGTCGATGATGCGCGTGTAGCCCTCGCGGTCCATCATGCCGATGTCGCCGGTGCGCAAAAAGCCGTCGGCCGTGAAGGCCAGGGCGTTTTCCTGCGGCTGCTGGTAGTAGCCGGGCGTGACGTTCGGGCCGCGGATGCAGATTTCGCCGGCATCGCCCAGCGACACGTCGTGGCCGTCCTCGTCCTTGATGGCAATGTCGATGCCCGGCAGCGGCAGGCCGATGGTGCCGCTGAAGGCGCTGTTGTTGACCGGGTTGTTGGTGCCGATGGCGCAGGTCTCGCTCATGCCCCAGCCTTCGATCATGGTGTTGCCGGTCGCCTTTTTCCATTCGCGCGCGGTGCCCTCGGACGCGGCCATGCCGCCGGCCTGCGACATGCACAGCGGCGCAAAGTCGAGCGTGCGGAACTCGGGGTTTTGCAAGAGCGCATTGAACAGCGTGTTGACCGCCGGCAGCATGTGAAAGGGCCGTTTTTGCAGCACCTTGACGAATTTCGGAATGTCGCGCGGGTTCGGGATCAGCGTCAGGTGCGAGCCCTGGCGGATGGTCAGCAGGCACAGCGTGAGCGCAAAGATGTGGTAGAGCGGCAGCGCGGCGATGTTGTTCGCCTTGGACGGGTCGCCCAGGCGCTCCAGCGCCGGCGCAAACCAGGCCTCGGCCTGCAGCACCGCGGCCACGATGTTGCGGTGCGTCAGCACCGCGCCCTTGGACAGGCCGGTGGTGCCGCCGGTGTACTGCAAAAAAGCCGTGGAATCGAGCGTGGCCGTGCTGGGCACCAGCGCACGCCTGGCGCCCTGGGCCAGCGCGTCGCCAAAGCGCGTCACCTTCTGCCTGCCGCTCAAGGCCAGCGTGTAGGCCGGCACCATCTTGGCCAGGTGGCGCACGGCAAAGGTCACCCAGGCCCCATAGGCGCCGCCCAGCAGGTCGCCCATGGCCGTCAGCACCACATGCTGCACGGGCACGCGCGCCAGCACATCGGCCAGCGTGTGGGCAAAGTTTTCCAGAATGACGATGGTGGTGGCGCCGGAGTCCTTGAGCTGGTGCTCCAGCTCGCGTGCGGTGTAGAGCGGGTTGACGTTGACGCACACATAACCGGCGCGCAGCACCGCCGCCATGGCCACCGAGAACTGCGGAATGTTGGGCAGCATGATGGCCACGCGCGCGCCCGGCTCCAGCCCCTGGGCCTGCAGCCAGGCGCCAAGCTGGGCCGACTGGCGGTCCAGCTCGGCATAGGTGGTCCAGCGCTCCAGGCAGACCGAATACGGGTTGGCGGCGTGCTTGCCCATCGCCTCTTCCAGCAGGTGCGCGGCCGAGCGGTACTGGCCGGGGTCGATGTCGTGGGGTACGCCGGGCGGGTAGTTTTTCAGCCAGATCTTGTCCATGCGGGGTTCCTGCGTTCGGGAGAAGCAAAAAAGGGGAAACCAGAAAAATCCATGCAGCAGGGCCGGGAAGGGCGGCAGGCCCGCAAGAGCGGCGCCAGGGCAGCTTCTGCGCCCTTGAAAGCCGGGGGTTCGCGCTGCCTGTGCCGCCACTGCCGTGCCTGCCCTGCCTGCCCTGCCTGCCAGAAGTCCCCCAGGGCATCCTGGCTGTGGCCCTCTGCACCGCTCGGCCGGCGCTGCCTGCTAAACGGCAGCCGTGCGCCAGCCGGCACCGGTCTGTCTGCGGGCTGATTCTCAAAGCGCGGGGCAGTCGGCGTCATAGGGCCTAACCCTAGGGTGGGCAGCTGCCAGTCACTTGAGGGACATGGAAATCACCGCCCTGCCCACGGGCAGGCCGGGCGGCACAATGCCGCGATGCTTTTGTGCCCTTCTTCCGGTTCTGCTGCGGTTTTCTTTTCTGGCGGTGCACGCCTGGCGGGCGGCTGAGCCATGGTGGCGCGCCTGCAAAAAACCCTGGTGCTGGCCACGCTGCTGGCGATGGCGCTGTGGTGGCACTGGGCGGCGCCGCGCTCGCTGGGCTGGGCGCTGGCCGGGGTGGCGCTGCCGCTGCTGCTGCATGCCGGCGTGCTGGGGCTGCAGTTCGTGCTGATGCAGCGCGCCAATGCCAGGGCAGCCAGCGCCAGCAACCACGGCGTCAGCAGCAGCAGCCCCCTTGCTGTGCCGCTGGCCAGCGGCGCGCAAAGGCTGCGCGCCTGGGCTGGCGAGGTGGTGGCCTCGGTGCGGTTGTTCTGCTGGCACCAGCCGTTTCGCAGCAACGCCGAACCCGACCTGCTGGTGCAGCCGGGCACCGTGCGCATGGGCCTGGGCGGGCCGCGCGGCGTGGTGCTGGTGCATGGCTTTCTGTGCAACCGCGGGGCATGGCGGCCCTGGCTGCGCGCCCTGCGCCGGGCCGGCCATGTGTGCGAGGCGGTGAACCTGGAGCCAGTGCTGGGCACCATTGAAGACTGCGTGCCCACGCTGGAGGCCGCCGTGCAGCGCGTCACGCAGCTGACCGGCCGGGCGCCGGTGCTGGTGTGCCACAGCATGGGCGGGCTGGTGGCGCGTGCCTGGCTGCAGAGCGCGCAGAACGATGACCAAGTGCACCGCATGCACCGCGTGCACCGCATGCACCGCGTGCACCGCGTCATCACCCTCGGCACGCCGCACCAGGGCACCGCGCTGGCCGACCTGGCCTATTCGCCCAACGGCCGCCAGATGCAGCTGGACGGCGACTGGCTGGCGC
>JAGOCN010000024.1 GCA_017998735.1 Giesbergeria sp. | reverse complement strand
GCTGGCGGGCGTGGAGTCCACCTATGGCTACAGCATTTACCTGTGTGCCGGCCTGCTGGCGTGGAACTATTTTGCCGAGACCATGGGGCGGCTGCAGTCGGTGTTTGTGGCCAATGCCAACCTGCTCAAAAAAGCCACCTTTCCGCGCATCTGCCTGCCGCTGGTGGCGCTGGGGGTGACGTCGTTCAACTTTCTGGTCATCAGCGCGCTGTTTTTGCTGTTTTTGCTGCTCAGTGGCAACTGGCCGGGCTGGGTGCTGCTGGGGGTGCTGCCGGCGCTGGCGGTGCAGGTGATCTGGACGCTGGGGCTGGGCATGTTCGCAGCGACGGTGAATGTGTTCTTTCGCGATGTGGGGCAACTGGTGAACGTGGGGCTGCTGTTCTGGTTCTGGCTCACACCCATCGTCTATCCGGCCACGGTGTTGCCGGCATGGGCACAGGGCTGGGCATGGCTGAACCCGTTTGCGGTGTTTGTCCACCACTACCAGCAGGTGTTTGTATACGCCCAACTGCCAGGGCGCACGGCTTGGCTGGCGCTGGCGGGTATGGCGGTTTTAGGCATGGCAGTGCTGCTGGCAGGTTGGCGGGTGTACCGCCAGCGCGCCCCTGAAATGGCGGACGAGCTGTGAGCGCCGCCCCTTCTGCCCTGGATGCTAGTGCTGCACCTGCAATTGAAATCTTCAATCTGGGCAAGGCCTACAAGCGCTACCCGTCGCGCTGGAGCCGGCTGGCCGAATGGCTGCGGCCTGCGCGCCGGCGCCACGAGCTGCTGTGGGTGCTGCGCGGCCTGAGCCTGCGGGTGCCGCAGGGCCAGGCGCTGGGCATCATCGGACGCAATGGCGCAGGCAAGAGCACGCTGCTGAAAATGGTGACCGGTACCAGCACACCCACCGAGGGGCATGTGCAAATGCACGGGCGCGTGGCGGCGCTGCTGGAGCTGGGCATGGGGTTCCATGGCGACTTCACAGGGCGCCAGAACGCCTGGATTTCAGCGCAGCTGCTGGGCCTGGCAGACCACGAAATTGCCGCGGCCATGCCAGACATTGAGGCGTTTGCCGAAATTGGCCATTACATCGATGAGCCGGTGCGCACCTATTCCAGCGGCATGCAGGTGCGCCTGGCGTTCAGCGTGGCCACCGCGCTGCGGCCGGACGTGCTGATCGTGGACGAAGCACTGGCGGTGGGCGATGTGTATTTTCAGCACAAGTGCTACACGCGCATTCGGGAGTTTCGGGCGCAGGGCACCACGCTGGTGTTTGTGTCGCATGACCCTGGCGCCATCAAAAGCCTGTGCGACCGCGCGGTGCTGCTGGACGGCGGCCGCATTGTGGCCGACGACACGCCCGACCAGGTGCTTGACTTGTACAACGCGCTGGTGGCCGAGCGCGAAAACAGCACTTTCGAGGCCGAGGCTGCGCCCGTGGGACAACCGGCCGTGGGTGTGCGCTCGGGCGACAAGCGCGCCGTGCTGCTGGCGGTGGACGTGCACGATGCCCAGGGCCCCGCCCGGGTGCTGCGCGTGGGCCAGCCCATGGAGGTGCGGGTGCGGCTGCGCAAACAGTCGCCGGTGGACGATCTGACGGTGGGCTTCATGTTGCGTGACCGGCTGGGCAACGACGTGTTTGGCACCAACACCTGGCATTTGAAAAGCCCTGGTTTGGCCAATCTTGCCAATCTTGCCGAAGGCACTGCAGCCACCTTGTGCTGGCAGGTGCCGGCGCTGAACCTGGGGCCGGGCAGTTACACAGTGTCGGTGGCACTGCATGGCGACATGACGCACATTGAAAACAGCTACGACTGGTGGGACAAGGCGGCGCTGTTCGAGGTGGTGCGCGGCAGCGAGTCGCTGTTTGAAGGCAGTTGCTGGCTGCCCGGCGTGGTGGCGCGGCTGGAAACCGGAACGGAGACGGAGACGGAGCTAGGGACGGAAACAACCGCCAGTGCAGGCGCCGCCCTGGACCGCGCAGAAGCAGGGACGCAGGGCCAGGCGGCAGTCACCACCGTCAGCGCAGACACAGACACAGGTGCAGGCAGCCAGCCAGCATCTGGTCTGGAAAATAACAGCCAAAACGGCCTCCAGGGCACACGGGGCAAGCGCGAGCAGCTATGAAAATTGCACTGATTGCCCCCAGCGGGGTGCCCTTTGTGGTGGGCGGCGCCGAGAAGCTGTGGTGGGGTTTGAGCGGGCATGTGAACCGCTGCACCGACCATGCCATGGAGCTGATCAAGCTGCCGTCGCCCGAGCACGACTTTTGGTCGATTGCACGCAGCTACGAGCAGTTCAGCCTGCTGGACCTGCAGCACTTTGATGCGGTCATTTCCACCAAGTACCCCGCCTGGATGGTGCAGCACCCGAACCATGTGGTGTACCTGCAGCACACGCTGCGCGGGCTGTACGACACCTATCCCAAGGGCATGTCCCTGCAACCGCCCCGCCTGCCGCCAGCGCTGCAGGCGCTGTGGCGGCTGCTGGACGCGCCCAGCTGCGACCGGGCGCTGCTGCCCGAGATTTTTGCCCGTGTGCGGGCGCTGCAGCACGACGCTGGCGTGGACCCGCAGGCGCTGCGCACGCTGACGGCGCTGCCCGGCCCGCTGGTGCGGGCGCTGGTGCACAAGCTCGATGCGATTGCGCTGGCGCCGGGAGCGGTGCAGCGGTACTTCGCCATTTCCGGGGTGGTGGCGCGGCGTGCGGGCTACTTTCCTGCGGGTGTGCAGCCTGAAGTGCTGCCCCACCCGTCCAACCTGGAGGGGCTGCAAAGTGGCCCGGCAGAGTTTGTGTTCACCGCCAGCCGGCTGGACGCGCCCAAGCGCCTGGACCTGCTGGTGCGCGCTTACCGGCGCAGCCACACGGCGGTGCCGCTGTGCATTGCCGGCGACGGCCCCGAAGGCGAGCGCCTGCGCGCACTGGCCAAGGGCGATGCACGGATTCGCTTTGCCGGGCGGCTGACCGACGGCGAACTGGTGGCCCACTACAGCCGCGCTGCGCTGGTGCCGTTTGTGCCATTTGACGAAGACATGGGACTGATCACGCTGGAGGCCATGGCAGCGGCCAAACCGGTGCTGACCGTGGCCGACGCGGGCGGCGTGACGGAGTTTGTGCAGGACGGCGTGAACGGGCGCATTGTGCCGCCCACCGAGCAGGCACTGGCACAGGCGCTGGACGAGATGCTGGCCGACCCGGCGCGGCTGCTGGCCATGGGCCAGGCGGCGCAGCAAACTGCCTCCAGCGTGACCTGGGAGCGCACGGCGCAGGGCCTGCTGGACGCAGTCGCGCAGGGGTTGGCGCAGCCTGCCGTGGCGAGTGCAGGCGCAGAAGAAAAGCAAAAAACAGCTGCGATCGGCGCTGCCGAAACCGGTGCTTTGCGCCGCGAAAATTTTGCGGTGGTCCCCCGACCGCCCGGCGCACCGGGCCGCCTGCGGCTGCTGGTGGTGAACACGTTTGGCGTGTTTCCGCCAGACAACGGCGGCAAAAAGCGTGTTTTTTACCTGGCGCAAGGACTGGCCCGGTGGGCCGATGTGACGCTGCTGAACCTGGGCCCGTCGGACAGCGCAGCACAAGAGCGGATTTTTGGCGCGCATTTCCGCGAGGTGTGCGTGCCGCCGTCGCGCCGCTTTGAACAGGCCGAGGCAGCCCTGACGCGCGCCCTGCAGCGTTCGGTGACCGACATTGCCGCCCTGCTCTACCACGCCGAACTGGTGCAGTACCGCCAGGCCTTCAAGGCACTGGCGCAGCAGACCGATGTGGTGGTGTCAGCGCATGTGTACCTGTCGCCGCTGGTGTTTGCGCTTTGGAGCGGTCCAGTGTGGTACGACGCGCACAACGTGGAAGCCGACATGAAGGCGGTGGTGTTGGACGTGGCCGCGCCACAGCAGGACACCGTGCCAGCGGCGCTGCCCGGTACGCTGGACCTGCGCGCGGGCGATGTGGCGCAGCGTGCGGTGGCCCAGGTGGCCGCAGCCGAGGCGCAACTGGTGCGCCGCGCCGAGCGGGTGTGGGCGGTCAGCTGTGCCGACCGCACGCGCCTGGCGCAGCTGTACGGCTGCGCGCCAGAGCACATTGAACTGGCGCCCAATGGCACCCGGCTGCCAGAGGATGCCTGGCTGGAGCCGGCCCGGCGCGCTGCGCTGAAGCAGCAGCTGGGCTGGGGCGCACAGCCGCTGGCACTGTTTGTTGCCAGCTACCACGGGCCCAACCTGGCTGCAGCCGACACGGTGCTGGCGCTGGCAGCGCAGTGCCCAGGCTGGTCTTTCGCACTGGTGGGCAGCATTTGCCAGCATGTACAGCAACCCAAGCAGAAACCGGCAGTGCCTGTACAGCCACTGCCGGCCAATGTGCGCCTGTTGGGCGTGCTGTCGGAAGGGGAGCTGACAGCGCTGCTGCGCGCTGCTGACGTGGGACTGAACCCGATGGCCAGTGGCTCGGGCACCAACCTGAAGATGCTGGACTATGCAGGCCATGGCCTGCTGGTGCTGAGCACACCGGTGGGCGCGCGCGGCCTGGCGTTTGTACCGGGCACGCACTACGTGGAGCGTGAAACCAGCGACTTTGGTGCAGCGCTGCACGCACTGGCACCGCTGGCACCGGCGCCGCACCTGGCGCTGCGCACGGCAGCGCGGGCGCTGGCCGAAGCGCTCTATGGCTGGGATGCCATTGCACAGGCGCTGGAACCTGGGGCGGCGCCTGTGCCTGCGCCTTCGGCAGCGGCACAGGCGCCTGCACAGGACGGCGGCGTGCCCGCTGCATGACAGTGCGTTTTCGCCTGCCCACATTGCAGCGCGCGGTTGCCATTGCGGCTGCCGTTTCTTTTCCCATTGCTATCCCCATTTCCATTTCCATTTCCATTTCCATTTCCATTTCCATTTCCATTTCCATTTCCATCTTTGTCTTCCCTGTCTGCGTCCGGCAGTGCGGGTTGTGCGCCCACTGCGGCCGGTGTTGATGGAAGGCGCAGAGGCACTGCTGGTGCTGGGCGGCGAAGACCGCACCCAGTGGCACCGCAGCCGCACAGCGGTGCGCTACTACCTGGCGTGCACAACTGCCGGCGTGGCGCCGCCCCGGCTGCTGGTGACAGGCGGCATGCTGGTCCGCTCCAAAGGCGCGCACCAGCATGCACCGCTGAGCGAAGCCGCCTGCATGGCGCGTTTCATGCATTCCCAGGGGGTGGCGGCAGCGCACATCGTGCAGGAAGCGCAGGCCCTGGACACGCTGGGCAATGTGGCGCTGGGCGGGGCGCTGGCGGCGCAGCTTGGGCTGCAGCGGCTGCTGCTGGTGTCGGACGACTTTCACCTGTGGCGCGCACAGCGCCTGTTTGAACGGGTCTGGGGGCATGCACCAGCGGGGTGCCTGGGCACCGGCTACGGCGGCTCCCTGCGCTTGCGGCTGCGGGAAAAACTGGCTTACGGGCTGCAGATGGCCGCATTGCGCCAGGCCAGGGTGCTGCCAGGCCACAGTGGCGCGCACCTGCGTTTTGTGGCCGCCCGGGCAGCGCAGCCCCAGTAGGCGCCACCGCATGGAAAACCAGACACACACTGCACGACGGAAAGCATGACGCTGCCATGAAAAGCCTGAACATTTCCCACATACCGGCGCTGGACCACCTGCGCCTGCTGGCGGCGGTGCTGGTGTTTGCCTTTCATGTGTTCCATTTCTATTTCGGCCAGTGGCAGCCCGCCCCTTATGCGGCGGCTTTTGGCCTTGTCACCGAAGGGCACACCGGGGTGGCACTGTTTTTTGTGCTGTCGGGGTTTTTGTTCATGTGCATTGGTCTGCAGGGCGGTGAAATTCGCTATGGCGCTTTCATCCGCAACCGGTTTTTGCGCATTTTTCCGCTGTTTCTGTTCTTTTTCTTCATTGCCATTTCGGTCGGGCGAGACACCTTCAGAGCAGGCGACGTGCTGTATGTCTTTTTCTCCAACCTCGGGCAGGCGCCCACCTCGGGTTCGTTCATTACCGGCGCCGCCTGGACCATTTCGGTCGAATTCACCTTCTATCTGGTGTTTCCGTTCTTGGCGCGCTTTGTGCGCGCCGAGGGCGCTGCCTACCTGCTGCGCCTGATCGCGCTGATGGCGCTGGTGAAGCTGGCAGCCTATGGCGTTTCAGAGCGTTCCACGCACATGTTTTATTCCACGCTGGTGGGGCGTTTTGACCAGTTTTTGTGGGGCATGCTGGCAGCGGTGCTGTGGACGCAGCACCGCGCCTGGTTTGAGCGCCATGGCCGCGTGTTGCTGGCACTGGCCGTGGCGCTGGTGTGGGCCGCTACCAGTTGGCAGGCGCGCTTTGCCAGCCATTTCTCGCCCGATCCGCGCCAGGCAGCCTGGGCAGTGTGGGGCACGGTGGAAGCACTGGTGTGGTCGGCCCTGGTGCTGGGCTATGTGGGTGCACGCATCGCTTGGCCCGCGCCCCTTGCGCGCGCTCTGGAACGGGGCGGCGAATGGAGCTATTCGTTTTACCTTTGGCACGGGCTGCTGCTGTACACAATGCACCGCTACGCAGGTGTATGGACGCCTTTTGACACAGTGGCGCTGAACGCGCTGGCCAATTTTATGGTGCTGCTGCCGATGGCGCTGGCGCTGGCAGGGCTGTCGTACACCACCATTGAGCGGCCGTTTTTGCGGCTGCGCGGAGCTTACAAAAGCTGAAGTCTCTTGTTTTAGGAAGTTTGGGGCAAAGATTGAACCTGAAGATAAAACTGTGCTTTGGCACGGCCCTGTCGTTGCCAGGGCTGCTCCAGCCAACGGTAGCTGAACGTGGCAAACCACAGCGTAAGTCCCCAGGACACGGCTACAGCCAGCGCAGCGTGCTGCCACAGTGCCTGGGTTCCATATACGCCAAACACACGAAAAATGGTTTCATACACCAGCAGCAGTGCAGGCATATGGCATATATAGACTGAATAGGAGCGGTCACCAAGCCAAATCATGCACTTGCCGCCCCAGCCAGCGCAAGGGATATAGCCTTTGTTGTAGGTAGCAGCCAGCACCAACGCGCCCGTAGCCACCATGATGTAGAAGGGTCGACCTGAAAAATCTTTGAGCGCATGAACACCCACCAGAAGAGTGAACAAAATAAAGCCCAAAAATATCCACCGTGTCAAGCGGTTAGATAAAAATGTAGGCTCAAAGAGACGTGCATACGCAGATTGCCGCAGATGATAAATGCCAATACCAAAAAGGAAGGATTCGAAGCGGAACAAGTGATGGTGTTTGCCCAGAATTTCGGGAAACAGGGTCAATACAGCAATGGCAGGCATGTAGATCACAGGCTTTAGTAGCCAAGGCAGATAAACCATGACCAATGGCAGAACAAAATAAAATTGTTCTTCGAGCGAAAGACTCCAATAAGGACCCAGCGAAAACGTAGGTGCATAAATGGCAGCGATATTCTTGGAGTAAAGCAGCACGGCCATGAATTCATCCAGCACTCCCCATGGCAGGCCAAAAACGTTGGAACGATTGTAAATCCAGGCAGCGACAAGCAGCAAGAAGGCCCAAAAAATGCTAGCTGGCAAAAGTCGGTAGGCGCGGCGCATCCAGAAGGAAACAGTGAGTGCGAGTTGGTCCTTACGGCTGGAGGCACGGGCCATTTGTGGAAAAAAAGATTTGGCTATTACATAACCTGAGATAGTCAGAAACAAATCCACTCCGGTCCAGAAATTGGCTTTGAGCAAAAAATCAAATTGCGGATAGACACCTGGAAAATGGGCCAGAAAGGTCATGAAAACCGCCAAGCCTCGCAAAACCTGGATTTCCATTGACAGACCTGCATGCGCTGTAGGACCTGGGCGTGATGCGGCGGGACTCATTGAATAACTCCTGTAGAGAGCAATAAACCTGAAGAGACTTGGCGATAAACGTCCACAGTCTGGTTGATGCAACGCTCCCAACTGAAATGGGTAGCACGCTTCAGGCCTGCGATTGAAGCTTGACTGCGCCACGCCTCGTCTTGCAAACCCTGCTCCAGCGCGGCAACCAGGGCCTCGGTGTCTTCGGGTGCAATGCACAGGGCGGCATCCCCCACCACTTCGGGCAGTGAAGACACGTTGGAGGTGACCACTGGCACGCCCGAGGCCATGGCTTCCAGAACAGGCAGTCCAAAACCTTCATAAAGCGAGGGGTAGACAAACAGCCGCGCACCAGCATAGAGCGCCGGCAGGTCGGCCTGGGCCGCATAGCGCAGGTAATGAAGCCAGCCGGCGCTGGCGGCGCGGGCCATGCGGGCGTGCGTGTGCTCAGAGCGCCAGCCGGGACTGCCTGCCATGACCAGAGGGTAGTGGCGGCGCAGCGCTTCGGGCAGGGCTTCGTAGGCGTCAAGCAGGCGGTCGAGGTTCTTGCGTGGCTCGATGGTGCCGACATAGAGGCTGTAGCTTTTTGCCTTAAGGCCCAGGCGTGCCAGTACAGGGGCAAGTTCGGACGCGCTGTGCGGGCGAAATGCAGGGTCTGCGCCCAAAGGAATGGCAGTGATGCATTCGGACGGATAACCAAAGTGGCGCACCAGATCGTCCCGGGCAGATTCGGACACCGTGATGACATGGTTGGCACGCTTCAAGCTGTCGGGCAGCATGCGGCGCATGTAATCGATGCGCGCCGGCGGGTGAAATTCAGGGTAAATGTGGTGCGAGAGGTCGTGCACCGTGGTGACGGTGCGCCCAGAAAACGGCGGCAAGAAAAAATTGGGCGAGTGGTACAGGGCGTCACCCTGGTCTTTCAGGCGCATGCGCTGCAGCTGGGGCATGAACAAGCGAAAGGCATGCACTGCCGCGCGGTTGCCAGCCAGCCGGTTGCGCAAACTGGACCGAGGGGCGGGGACGGTGCTTGCTTCAGCGGCCAGCAGTTGGGGCAGCGCCAGCCAGCGACCCATGGAAAAGTAACGCAGTCGCTCAACACCGGGGTGCTGCGGCAAGCCACGCGCCAATTCCAGCGCATAACGCCCGATACCTGTCAGGGGCGCGCAGATGCTGTCTGCGCCCAGAATCAGATCAATGGCCACCTTGCGCACTGCTGTCAGCGCACGGCTTCAGGGGTTTTTGCAAAAGGTGCGCTGGCAGCTTGGCCCAAGGCAGCAGGGGAAAGTGGTGCAGGCACGCGCCCATAGGTGTCTTCAAAGCGCACGATATCGTCCTCGCCCAAATAGCTGCCCGACTGTACTTCGATGATCTCCAGCGGCACCTTGCCGGGGTTGGCCAGGCGGTGCACGTGGCCCAGTGGAATGAAGGTGGATTCGTTTTCGCCCAGCAAAAAGGTGCGCTCGCCGTTGGTGACTTGCGCCGTGCCTTTGACCACCACCCAGTGCTCGGCGCGGTGGTGGTGCATTTGCTGGCTCAGGCTGGCGCCGGGGTTGACGACGATGCGCTTGACCTGAAAGCGCTCGCCGCTGTCGATGCTGTCATACCAGCCCCAGGGGCGGTGCACCTTGCGGTGGTTGTTGGCCAGGTGGTGCCCCTGGGCCTTGAGCCGTGCCACGATGTGCTTGACGTCCTGGGTGCGGTTTTTGTCGATCACCAGCACGGCATCGGGGGTTTCAACCACCACCATGTCTTTCAGGCCCACCCCGGCCACCAGGCGGCTGCCGGCCAGCACCAGGGAGCCGTTGCAGCCGTGCAGCAGCGCATCGCCGGTGCTGGCGTTGCCGGCGCTGTCGTGTTCCAGCAGTTCCCACAGCGCGTCCCAGGCCCCCAGGTCGGACCAGCCGGCCTGCAGCGGCAGCACGCAGGCGGGAATGCCCAGCCCAGGGCGCCGGGGCAGGCGCTCCATGACAGCGTAGTCGATCGAATCAGAAGGGCAGCGGGCAAACGCTTCGGCCTGCGGCCGGATGAAATCGACGTCGCGGCTGGCGTTTTCCATGGACTCGGTGCAGGCCTGCAATATGTCGGGGCGGCAGTCTTCGATGGCGCGCAGCCAGACGCTGGCGCGCACCATGAACAGGCCGCTGTTCCACAGGTACTCGCCCGCTTCCAGGTACGCCGCAGCGGTGGCGGCATCGGGTTTTTCTGCAAAGCTGGCAATGGTGAAGGCGCCATGGGCATGGGCTGCGCCGCGCTGGATGTAGCCGTAGCCGGTTTCAGGCCGGTCGGGCACGATGCCGAAAGTGACCATGGCACCGCCTTGGGCCAGCGTGCAGGCCTGCAGCACGGCGGCATGCAGCGCCGGCAGTTGCGCCATGACGTGGTCTGCCGGCATGGCCAGCAGCAGCGGATCGGCGCCGTGCGCCACGGCCTGCAGTGCCGCCAGGGTCAGGGCGGGCGCGGTGTTGCGCCCTTCAGGCTCCAGCACGATGCTCGGGTGGTGGATGCCGACTGCGGCCAGCTGGCCTGCCGTCAAAAAGCGGTGTTCCACATTGCACACCACGATGGGCGCGGCCACGGCCGGCGCATCGGCATGCAGGTTTTCCAGTCCGCGCAGGCGCAAGGCCGTGTCCTGCAGCATGGTCTGGTGCCCGTGCAGCGCCAGAAACTGCTTGGGGTAGGTTTCGCGCGAAAGCGGCCACATGCGTGTGCCGGAGCCGCCGCACAGGATGACGGGAACGAGGGCCAGGGTCATATACCGGAAGACAGGTTGGAATCGACAGCAAAAGGGGCCGAAGCGGGCACTTCGGGCGTCTGGGTATCAGGCGGGAACGCGGGCGACGGCGCTGACGGTGGCTGCTGCTGCGCCAGCAGGCCCTCGCCATCGGCCTCCAGCAGGGCCAGGCGCTGGTTGAGGCGGCGCACGTCGCGCTCAATGCGGGTATTGACCATGTCCGAATGCAAGGCCTTGATGAACAGCACCACTGAGGCGAGCAGCAGCAGCAGCGCTGGCGGGTAGCTGATGCCGGCCACGCTGGCGAGCCGGTCTATCAGGCCGGGCCAGGCACCCAGCACGGCGGCCAGCGCTGCCACCAGCACCCAGAACAGACCATGCATCAGGTACAGGTGGTCGCGCCGCACCAGCAACAAAATCAGCGCAGCAAGCCCGATGCCCATCAGCGCAGTGGTCAATTGCAAAGAAACCATTCACACATTTCTGGGTTAACGCAAAGCGGGAAAGGCCTGAACAAGCCCTGACAAAGCACAGGCCGGCACCCTCGCAAAAACACTGCAGCACCCCAGCAAACGAAGAAGGAACGCTGGCCTGGAGGGTGGTGGCCGGGGGCTTGCGCACTGCCTGGCGGAGCCGGTAAAACCGTGGATTGTAGGACGGTCCCTGACCGAAACCGATTTTGCTTGGGTACCAGACGCGCGCGCCCCAATGCCCGCTGCAATGGCCTTAACAGCAGGGCTGCCCTTGAAATACCGCCAAACGCCCTTATCATTGGCACTCAACACCAACGAGTGCTAGCAGCCCTGCCGGGTCACGGCATCTTTTGGTGGCAAGTTTGGCAGCGCCTGCATGTTCAGGCGCTTTCTGTTTATTTTTTGACCCAGGAGCTAGCAAATGAACCTTCGCCCTCTGAACGACCGTGTGATCGTCAAGCGCATCGAAAGCGAAACCAAGACCGCCTCCGGCATCTTCATCCCCGACAACGCCGCCGAGAAGCCCGACCAGGGTGAAGTGCTGGCCGTGGGTCCGGGCAAGCACGACGAAGACGGTGAGCGCATTGCCATGAGCGTCAAGGTCGGTGACCGTGTGCTGTTTGGCAAGTACAGCGGCCAGACCGTCAAGGTCGATGGCGACGAACTGCTGGTGATGAAGGAAGACGACCTGTTCGCGGTTGTTGAGAAATAATCAAAACGCTATTTAATTGATAGCTATCAGCGCTTGCCAGACAAGCGCTGGACCCCTATTTAATACATATTCAGGAGCTCCAACATGGCAGCAAAAGACGTAGTTTTCGGCGGCGAAGGCCGCGCACGCATGGTTGAAGGTGTGAACATTCTGGCCAACGCGGTGAAGACCACCCTGGGGCCCAAAGGCCGCAACGTGGTGCTGGAGCGTTCGTTCGGCGGCCCGACCGTGACCAAGGACGGCGTGTCCGTGGCCAAGGAAATCGAGCTGAAAGACAAGCTGCAGAACATGGGCGCGCAGATGGTCAAGGAAGTCGCTTCCAAGACGTCCGACATCGCTGGCGACGGCACCACCACCGCCACCGTGCTAGCCCAGGCGATCGTGCGCGAAGGCATGAAGTACGTGGCCGCCGG
>JAGOCN010000277.1 GCA_017998735.1 Giesbergeria sp. | reverse complement strand
CATGCCGACCTGGAACTGGCCAACGCACAATTCGTCTCGCTGCTGCCGCTGCGCGATCTGGCCACGCGCGAGCAGCAGCAAAGCCAGCAACTGGCGCATTTGCAGGCGCTGCAACAGCAACTGCCACGCTGGTTTGCCGCACAAGGCGTGCAATGGTGGAGCCAGCGCGTGGCGCAATTGCAAGCGCAGATCAACCAGCGCAGCCAGGACTTGCAGGCCGCACAGCACCACGTGGAAGCGGCCAGAAAACATGAGCAGGACTTACACGGCATCTACCTGCAAGCCGGCGGCGCAGACGTTGCCACACTGGAAGAAAACATCGTCCTGGCCCGCAAGGAGCTGGACCGCAAGCGAGACAACCTGGCCCAGTACCAGACGCTGGCGCGCAACCTGGGGTTGGCGGCGCAGGCCAGCGCCAGCGATCTGACTACGCACCAGGCGCAGGCAGCCACCGCCGTGCTGCAACTCGACACCGATCAGACCGAACTGCAAGCCCAGGCCGAAACCGCCATCACCGATGAGCGCAACGCCCACCAGCGCAAGACCGACCTGGAGGCCGAATACGAGGCCGTGCGCCAGCGCCCTGGCTCCAACCTGCCGGTGGACTTCCAGCGCTTTCGCGCCGATCTGGCGGCACACCTGGACATGCCCGAAGACGCACTGCCCTTCGTCGCCGAACTGGTCGAGGTGCAGAAAACCCAACACGCCTGGCGCGGCGCAATCGAGCGGGCTTTGGGCGCGCACCGCCTGCGTGTTCTCGTGTCGCCCGATGTGATGCCCGATGCACTCGACTGGGTCAACCAGCGCCACAACCGACTGCATGTGCGCCTGCTGGAAGCACATGCACATGCACCTGCCCAGCCCGCATCCTTCATGGCCGACGGGTTTGCGCGCAAACTCAACCTCAAGCCACACGCCCACCACCACACACTGCGCCAGTTGCTGGCCGAGCACGACCGCCACTGCGTAGAAGACCCGCAGGCCCTGCGCGCCACGCCGCACGCCATGACGCAGCAGGGCCTGATGTCCGGCAAGGCACAGTATTTCGACAAGCAGGATCAGAAGCGCCTGGACCAGGACTGGATGACCGGTTTTGACAACCGCGACCGGCTGGCTCAATTGCTACAACAAAAGGAGCGCGCAGCCCAGGAATGGAAAGCGCTGGATGCCCAAAAATCCCACATCCTGACCACCCAGCGCAATGCACAGGAGTTGCGCAGGTTATGGGGCATGCTGCAAACGCTGCGCCTGGAAGACTTGGACACCGCCGCCGCCGACACGCAGTTGCAGCAAAAGCAGCAACAACTGAAAGCACTGTTGGAGCCCGCGTCGGACACTGCGCAGGCCAAGCTGCGCTGGGAAGCCGCGCAGGCGCAAACCGGCCAGGCTGCCGAAGCGCTGCGCACGCTGCAAACCGCTCAGACGCAGGACGAAACCTTGTTGAAGGACGCACACAAGAAGCACAGCGTCTTTCAAGCCCGCACCGATGGCACGCCCTCAGCCGACGAGGACTTCGCCGCACAGCTCGCCCGCACCGGCCACCGTCTGCCCGCGCTCGACGGCGACAACCTCGAAGCACAGGAGCTCGACGCCAGCGCCGCACTACACGCCAAGACCACCGAGGCCAGCAAAAAGCTCGGCAACCTGCACACCGAGATCGTGCGCCAGATGGGTCGGGCCAAGCACGAAGACCGCGGCGCACTGGCCGACCACGGGCAGGAAGTCGAAGCGCTGTCCCACTACCTGCAGCGCCTGCAAACGCTGGAGGAAGAAGCCCTGCCGCAAAAACGCCAGCGCTTTCAGGAATACCTCAACGAAACTTCGCAACAGGGCGTGGACACCCTGCTCAACGGCATCGCCGCGCAGGTGGCTGATATCGAAGAGCGTATTGCCCAGCTCAACCGCACGCTGCAACGTGTGGACTTCCAGCCCGGGCGCTACCTGCAACTGGAGCCCCGCGCCGTTATCCACCAAAGCCTGCAAGACCTGACCAAAGCCCAGGCACAACTGCGCACCGAACGCCTGCGCGACGATGGCGGCCACAGCCACTACCGGGCGCTGCGCGCCATAGTGGACATGCTGCAAACCCATGCCGGCAACCGCCGCAGCAAGGCTGCGCAGGCGCTGCTGGACGCACGCTACCGCCTGCAATTCGCCGTGCTGGTGATGGACCGCGCCAGTGGCCAGATGCTGGAGCGGCGCACCGGCTCACAAGGCGGCAGCGGCGGCGAGAAAGAAATCATCGCCAGCTACGTGCTCACCGCGTCGCTCAGCTACGCGTTGTGCCCGGACGGCGCCAGCCGCCCCGTGTTCGGCACCATCGTGCTGGACGAGGCCTTCTCCAAAAGCTCGCAAGCCGTGGCCGCGCGCATCATCCAGGCGCTGCGCGAATTCGGCCTGCATGCGCTGTTCGTCACCCCCAACAAGGAAGTGCGCCTGCTGCGCAACCACACCCGCAGCGCTGTGGTGGTGCACCGGCGCGGCGCGCAGGCCACACTCGCATCGCTGCGCTGGGAAGAGATCGACGCGTTCCGGCAATCCATCACACCGGCATGAAGTCACCCCAGGACATGGCCGCCAAGCTGGCCCAGCAATGGCATCACGCGGATTGGCGCGAACGCCAGCTGCTGGGTGGCAGCGCCGCATGGCCGCTGGTGCTGCCCATAGGCCAACCCGGTACGCAGATGTTCTTGGACGACGCCACCGCACTGCGCAACCATCTACAGCAATGGCGCGGCGTGGAGCAACAGGGTTTAGGCACCGTGCAATGGCAGGACAAGCGCTACCGCGGCAGCAGCGACACCGTCGCCGTGCCTACGCACTGGCGGCTGCAAAAGCCCTCGGAATACCTCGCCGCCATCGGCCACTGCAAGACGCCCGGCCATGCTCAGATCAAGGCCGATTACACGCGCCTCAGCACCCTCATCGCCGCCGTGGAGCGCAGCGGTTTTCAGCGCCTGCTGGTGCGCCGTCTGGTGCAGTGGCGCGACACGCCCTCGCACACCGTCATCGCCGCCGCACAGATAGCGCTGCGCTTGGAGCCCGGCTGCGCCCAGGGCAAACCGCTGCGCGCGCTGGCCATGCAAGGCAACGACAGCAAGTTCTTCGAGCGCCACGCCGGCCTTGTCACCGCACTGCTCGACGAACGCTTTGACGGTGAGGCCAGCCACCAGGGGCTGGCTGGTTTTCTCGGCGCCCTGTCTGAAGAGGACCACTGGCTGCTCGTTGCCCCACTGGCCCCGGGCCTGCTGCCCTTCGCACGGCAGCGCGTACCTGCCATCGAGCTGATGGCCACGCCCTTGCCCGCAAGCCGCATCCTGCTGGTGGAAAACGAACGCTGCCTGCACCAGTTGCCACAGCCGCTGGCAGGCACCATCGCCATCCTCGGCGCCGGGTTGAACCTGGGCTGGCTCACCGCGCCCTGGCTGCAAACCCGCGATGTGGCCTACTGGGGCGACCTGGATACCTGGGGCCTGCAAATGCTGGCCTCGGCGCGTGGCCACCTGCCACAACTGCATGCGCTGCTGATGGACAGGGCCACGTTCGATGCACATGCGGACCGGGCCGTGGCAGAGCCAGTACATGCTGTTGTGTCCCCCGGCTTGCTGCCCGAGGAGGCCGCACTCGATGCGTACCTGCGCGGGCTGCCCCAAGGGCGGCTGGAACAAGAATTTTTGCCTGCGCCCCTGGTTGCACACACCATTACACAATGGGCCACGCCGCCCTGAAACTCTGCTATCCAAGGCCTACAC
>JAGOCN010000278.1 GCA_017998735.1 Giesbergeria sp. | reverse complement strand
CTTCTGACCATGGCCGCCAAACCCATCCACGGTTACGAGGTCGTTATCGGCTTTGAAACCCACACCCAGCTTGCGACAAAGAGCAAGATTTTCAGCCGCGCATCGACCGCCTTTGGCGCCGAGCCCAACACGCAGGCCTGCGCGGTCGATCTGGCGCTGCCCGGCACGCTGCCGGTGATGAACCGCGAAGCGGTCACCTGTGCCATCAAACTGGGACTGGCGCTGGGCTCCACCATTGCGCCAGTGAGCATTTTTGCCCGCAAGAACTACTTCTACCCCGACCTGCCCAAGGGCTACCAGATCAGCCAGTTTGAAATTCCGGTGGTGCAGGGCGGCGAACTGTCGTTTCTGCTTGGCGAGGAAAAGAAGACTGTGCGCCTGGTGCGTGCGCACCTAGAAGAAGACGCCGGCAAGTCGCTGCACGAAGACTTCATCGGCCAGTCGGGTATCGACCTGAACCGCGCCGGCACGCCGCTGCTGGAAATCGTCACCGAGCCCGACATGCGCTCGTCCGAAGAAGCGGTGGCCTATGCCAAAGAGCTGCACAAGCTGGTGACCTGGATCGGCATCTGCGACGGCAACATGCAGGAAGGGTCGTTTCGGTGCGATGCCAACGTCTCGGTGCGCAAACCCGGCGCCGAACTGGGCACGCGCCGCGAGATCAAGAACCTGAACAGCTTCAGGAACATGCAGCAGGCCATGGATTACGAGATCCGCTGGCAGATTGAAGAGATTGAAGACGGCCGCGCCATCCAGCAGGCCACCGTGCTGTTCAACCCCGATACGGGCGAAACCCGCGCCATGCGCACCAAGGAAGATGCGGCCGATTACCGCTACTTTCCCGACCCCGACCTGCCGCCATTGGTGGTGGCCAGCGAATGGGTGGAGCGCGTGCGCGCCGGCATGGGCGAACTGCCGCGGGTGATGGCCGAGCGCTATGTGCGCGAACACGGCCTGTCCGACTACGACGCCGCCCAGCTGACGCAAAGCGTGGCGCTGGCGCACTACTTTGACAGCGCCGTGGCCGCAGGCAGCACGCCCAAGCTGGCCAGCAACTGGATCACCGGCGAGATTGCCCGCCGGCTCAATGCGCAGGGCCTGGCCATTGAAGCCGCCCCGGTGTCGGCTGCGCAGCTGGCGCAGCTGCTGGCCCGCATAGCCGACGGCACGGTGTCCAACAACGCCGCCAAACAGGTGTTCGAGGCGCTGTGGAGCGGCGAGGCCAGCGATGTCGATGCCGTCATCGAGGCCAAGGGCCTGAAACAGATGAACGACAGCGGCGCGCTGGAAGCCATCGTGGACGAGGTGATTGCCGCCAACCCCGGCAACGTCGAACAGTTCCGGGCCGGCAAGGACAAGGCGTTCAATGCGCTGGTCGGCCAGGTCATGAAGGCCAGCAAGGGCAAGGCCAACCCGCAGCAGGCCAGCGACCTGCTGCGCGCCCGGCTGGGCGGCTGAAGCATTTTTGCCTGTGCTGGCCTGCACCCATTCTGCAGACAGCTTGGGATTTTGCTATTAAAAAAGGAGCTGCTGGCGCAGGCTGTACAAGCGCTAGAGGCACTTTTTGCCATAAATCCAGTTTGTAACTTGCAGCCAAGCCAGTGCTGGCAGTGCCGGCAGCGCCGCAGTCTCCGGCCGCCAAAAGGCCAAAAGGTTGCCTGGTGCCGGATGCCAGATGCCGGCTGTCAGATGCCGGCTGTCAGCGCGGTGCCACGGCTGCGCCATCGCTGCTGTTGGCCAATTCGCGCTGCTGGGACCACAGTTTTTGCAGCTGCGCCAGTTCGGCGTCAAAACGCTGGTGCACCCGGCGCTTTTCCTGCTCCTGGCTGACCAGAAAGCGCTGCTGCTCCAGCACGCCTTCGTCGTTTTCCGCCAGCTGCCGGCGCAGTTTCAACGGTGCCTTGGCAGGGTTGCCGCTGTAGAACTCCAGCTCCTGGTCCAGGCCCTTGCGCTGCTGGCGCAGTTCGATGATGCGCTGGGCGGCGGCGGTGCTGACCTCGTCCAGCAGCGCCACGGCAGCGGTGCGCTCGACGTTGTGGGTGGCGGCATCGGGGTAGCGCGCCAGCATCACGCGGTCGCGCCGGCGCTCTTCCTGGACACGGCTGCGCTCTTCCTGCGCCTGCCGGCGCTGGGCTTCCTGCGCGGCGCGCTCGTGGTCGGTCAGGGTCGGGCCAAGCACCCGGCGCACGGTGGTGCCGGACGGCCCCAGCTCGCGCTGCTCGCGGTCAATGCAGGCGCCGATCGGGCGGTCGGACGTGAGCTTGCGGCCCTGGCTGTCGATGCAGGTGTAGATGCTGCCGCTGCCCAGCGCCCCCGGTTGCTGCGCCAGGGCGGTCGGTGCCAGCACCATGGCGGCTGCCAGCAGCGCGCCTGCAGCGGCCTGCTCCAGCGCCTGGACACACCGGCGCTGCGCCGGCAGCCGGGCAGGCCACAGCGTTTTCATGGCACTGCTCCAGCACCGGCAAGGTCTTCCACACCATAGCGCTGGCGGTAGGCCAGCACGCGTTCATGGTGCTGTGCCATGTCGTTGCTGCTGTCGCTGTCCTTGTCGCCGCTGCCATCCAGGTACTGCAGCAGGTCGGCCAGCGTGGCGATGGCGCACACCTGCAACCCCAGCTGGCCGCGCACGTACTGCACGGCGCTGTGCGGCACGTCCTTGCCACCCTCGGTGGCCATTTCCTGCCGGTCCAGCGCAATGGCGACGGCATGCGGCGTGGCGCCTGCGGCCTCTATCAATGCAATGGATTCGCGCACCGCCGTGCCGGCCGACATCACGTCGTCCACGATCAGCACCCGGCCCTGGAGCGGCGCGCCCACCAGCGTGCCGCCCTCGCCATGGTCCTTGGCTTCCTTGCGGTTGTAGGCCAGCGGCACATTGCGCCCCAGCCGCGCCAGCTCCACCGCCACCGTGGCGGCCAGCGGAATGCCCTTGTAGGCGGGGCCGAACACCATGTCGAATTCGGTGCCGCTGGCCAACAGGGCTTTTGCATAGAATTCGGCCAGCCGGCCCAGCTTGGCCCCGTCATCGAACAGGCCGGCATTGAAAAAATACGGACTCAGGCGCCCCGCCTTGGTCTTGAATTCACCAAAGCGCAGCACGCCCGATGCAACCGCAAAGCGCACAAAGTCCTGTGCCAGAGCGTTGCCTTCTTCTGCGGCCTGCAGGCTGCTACCAGACTCCATGGAAATCGCTCCTTGTTCAAACTGACCAGCCTCAACCTCAACGGCATTCGCTCGGCCGCCCGCAAGGGCGTGGAAGAGTGGATTGCCGCCACCCAGCCGGATTGTATTTGCGTGCAGGAAGTGCGTGCCCAGGCCGTTGACCTGGCGGGCAAGTTCGAGCAGCTCGCCGGCCTGCAGGGCCACTTTCACCTGGCCGAGCGCAAGGGCTATGCCGGCGTCGGTATCTACACGCGCCACGAGCCGAGCGACGTGCGCACCGGGCACGGCTCGCCCGAGTTCGATGCCGAAGGCCGTTTTCTGGAGCTGCGCTTTGACACCCCGGCGCACAAGCGTTCCATCATCAGTGCGTATTTTCCAAGTGGCTCGTCGGGCGAAGCGCGCCAGCAGGCCAAGTTCCGCTTTCTTGACGAACTGCACCCGCACCTGGTGCGCGCCAGGGGCGAGCGCGAATTCATCCTGTGCGGCGACATCAACATCGCGCACCAGCAGATCGATTTGAAGAACTGGCGCAGCAACCAGAAAAACAGCGGCTTCACCCCCGAAGAACGCGCCTGGATGACAAGGCTGTT
>JAGOCN010000023.1 GCA_017998735.1 Giesbergeria sp. | reverse complement strand
CTGCAAAGGTGTGCAGACAAACCGACGGGTGGCGCGCCCATCCATCTGCCTGTCTGCAGCCCTACTTGCCAATGCAGAAACTGGAAAAGATCACGCCCAGCAGATCGTCCGATGTGAACGCGCCGGTGATTTCTCCCAGCGCGTTCTGCGCCAGGCGCAGCTCTTCGGCCAGCAGGTCCAGCGCCGGACTGCGCAGCTGCAACTGCGCATCCGCTTCCTGCAGGTGGGCCTGCACCGCCTGCAGCGCCTGCACATGCCGGGCGCGCGCCATGAAGACCCCTTCCGGCGCGGACTGCCAGCCTGCGACCTGCAGCAGCGTGCGGCGCAGATCGTCCAGACCGGCGCCGGTGCGTGCCGACAGGCGCACGCTGTCGTGCGCCGTCCGTGCCGCCTGCGTGCCTGGCACTGCGCTCTGCACCAGGGCCGGCGCCTCCGGCAGCGCCGCACCGGGCGCCACGCAGTCGCTTTTGTTCCAGACATCGATGACCGGCACGTTTGCAGGCACTTTCAGGGCCATGGCGCTGGCGATGTCTGCGTCTGCAGCTCTGTATTCGATAGCGTCCATGCGCTCCAGGTCGTGCAGGAACAGCACCGCATCGGCCCCGGCAATCTCGTCCCAGGCGCGCGCCACGCCAATGCGCTCGACCTCGTCGGCGCCTTCGCGCAGGCCGGCGGTGTCGATCACATGCAATGGCACGCCTTCGATCTGGATGGTCTGCTGCACCTTGTCGCGCGTGGTGCCGGCAATCGGCGTGACGATGGCCAGCTCGGCGCCCGCCAGGGCGTTGAGCAGCGAGCTTTTGCCGGCGTTGGGCTGGCCGGCAATCACCACCTTGATGCCTTCGCGCAGCAGCGCGCCCTGCTGCGCACGCTCTTGCACGCGCGCCAGTGCCTGCTGCAGCCGGTCCAGCTGGCCTTGCGCATCGGCCTGGCGCAGAAAGTCGATGTCTTCTTCCGGAAAATCGAGCGTTGCCTCGACCAGCATGCGCAGGTGCACCAGCGCACCGCGCAGCTGGCCGATTTCCTGCGAAAACTCGCCCGCCAGCGAGCGGCTGGCGCTGCGCGCAGCAGCCGCCGTGGAGGCATCGATCAAATCGGCAATGGCCTCGGCCTGCGCCAGGTCGATTTTGTCGTTCAGAAAGGCGCGCTCGGTGAATTCGCCCGGCTGCGCCACGCGCAGGCCGGCCAGCAGCGGCGCGCCGGTATCGCTCTGCAACTGGGTTCCGGCTTCCAGGCAGCGCGCCAGCAGCAGCTGCAGCACCACCGGCCCGCCGTGCGCCTGCAGCTCCAGCACGTCTTCGCCGGTGTACGAATGCGGCGCCGGAAAATGCAGCGCCAGCCCCTGGTCGATGGGCTGGCCGGCAGCGTCGTTGAACGGCAGATAGGTGGCATGGCGCGGCTGCAGCGCACGCCCGCACAGCACCTGCACCAGCGCCGCCAGGTTCTTGCCCGACACGCGCACGATGCCCACGCCCCCACGTCCGGGGGCGGTGGCAATGGCGGCGATGGGGTCGTGGTGGCGGGCAAGCATGGGCAGAACTTCAAAGGCGTCGAGACAGGTCCGGATTATTGCCGTGGTGCCTATGCACGCATCCGACTTTGCCCTTGGCTTGTTGTGCAGGCGCCGCCGGGGGCAGCCGCCCCTGCCCGCTTCGCTTTGGAATTTCCTGGAACGCGCAGGTGCAGCTCAGGCCGCCACAGGGGCGTCGTGCCCTGTCACCATGGACAGGATGCGCGAGCGGGTCTGCACGATTTTCCAGGCACCGTCCACGCACTGGTAGGCATCGTCGTAGACCACGCCCAGGCGGCGCGTCACGCCGGTCGCAGTGTCCAGGTTGAAATACCCCAGGGCCCAGCGGCCACGGGCATGCTCGTTGTCCAGCAGCTCGATTTCCGGGTTGGCACCGTGGTGGCTGTCGCGCACCTGCGGCTGGCAGGCCAGCGATGCATAAAAGGCCACAAAGCTGTCGCGGTCCTCGAAGCGGCCCACCGCCTCGAAATCGACCAGTATGGGACCGCTGGCAAAGCAGTCGCGGATGGTTTCCACCTCTTTGAGGTCGCAGGCGTTCAGGTAGCGGTGCTTGAGCTGGCGGATCGCCTCCAGCGCTTCGAGCTGCGCAATGCGCTGCTCCAGATGCTTCAACATGGGCATGCCTTTCGTGTGTGTCAGCTGATGCGTGCCGGGTGGTAGGGGCGCGGCGCGCCCAGCATGGCGCGCAAGGTGGGCGGCTCGCGGCCCCCTTCGTCGCGCACCCCGTAGCGGCTGGCAAGTTCGGCCACGATGAGGGTCTGGCCCGACAGCGCCGCCAGTTCCGGGTCTTGCCACAGGGCATGGATGACACGGCCGACGAACTGGGGGCTTTCGCTGCGCGCCATGAAGTCCCCGTAGGCATCGCTGCGCTGGCGCGCTGCGATCTGCGTGCGCTCGGTGCGCTGCACGCCCAGCCAGAGCGACAGGGCCGCCACGCCCGTGCCTTCGAAGTCCACCGCCATGTCGGCCGCCATCTTGTCGCAGCCCGCCTTTTGCGCACCGTAGGCCGGGCCATGCATGTAGCAGCCAGCCCCGTAAGAAGAAGTGAAGGCAACCAGGCCGTGCTCCGCCTTGAGCAGCAGCGGCGCCGCGCAGTGGGCGGCAACGTAGTTGGAGCGCAGGCCGACGCCAAAGATGTCGGCCTGGCCCAGCGGCTTGTCCCAGAACGGACCTGGCTCGACCAGGCTGTCGTCGATGTGGATGGCGTTGTTGACCAGAATGTCGAGGCGGCCGTGCTCGCGCCCGACGCGCTCGAACAAGGCCTGCACCTGGCCATCGTCGGCATGGTCGCACTGCACCGCAATGCCGTGGCCGCCCGCTGCGGTAACGGCCTGCGCAGCCGAATGGACGGTGCCATGCAGCGGCGTATCGCCAAAGCGGCTGGCGCCGTCCACCAGGCTGCGCCCGGTCACATAGACCGTCATGCCGGCCGCGCCCAGCGCCTCGGCCACACCGCTGCCCACGCCGCGGCTGGCCCCCGTGACCACCGCAATGCCGGAAGAAGAAAAAGAAGCCATCCACAGTACCTCGCGCTCGGACCAGAATCGGGTGCGTGGCAGCCGGGACGCCATGTCATTCCAACGCATTCCACGCACAGACAGTTGAAGGCCATTGTGTGGGCCGGGCCCAGGCGTTTTCATCGTCTGTTGAGACTACGGAGGTCGGGGCAGCACGGGACGCCAGTGCAGGCCCATGCCGGCCGTGCCCCACGGAGCGCTTGTGGCTGGCGGGGCCGCCGGACACCGGGCCGGCACCGCTTTTGCCGCAAACCTGGATTTTGGCAAAAAGTGCCTCCAGCGCTTTTGCAGACTGCGCCAGCAGCTCCTTTTTCAATAGCAAGATTCAGGGTTTTTTGCCAAAGGGCTTCAGACTGGTCAGGGCAAAAACGCCCCGTGCGGCAGGGCTGGCAGGGGGCGGTGCTGCCCGCCCATGAAAAACGGCCGCACTGGGCGGCCGTTGCAGGGTGCGGGCAGGCCCGTCCGCTCAGCGGAACTTGGGCAGGTTGAACTGCGGCGGCACGCCCATGCGGGTGTTGATGACCCACTGCTGGGCAATCGACAGGATGTTGTTGGTCAGCCAGTACAGCACCAGGCCGGCCGGGAAGAAGAAGAACATCACGCTGAAGGCCAGCGGCATGATCCACATCATCTTGGCCTGCATCGGGTCTGGCGGCGCCGGGTTGAGGGCGGTCTGCAACAGCGAGCTGAGCGTCATCAGCAGCGGCAGGATGAAGAACGGGTCGGGCGAGGACAGGTCATGGATCCAGCCGATCCACGGCGCATTGCGCATTTCCACGCTCGACAGCAGCACCCAGTACAGGGCAATGAACACCGGGATCTGGATCACGATGGGGAAGCACCCGCCCATCGGGTTGACCTTCTCCTCGCGGTAGATGCGCATCATTTCCTGCTGCATCTGCTGCGGCTTGTCTTTCAGGCGCTCGCGCATTTCGGTGATCTTGGGGTTGATCGCCTTCATCTTCGCCATGCTGGCGTAGGCCTTGGCGTTGAGCCAGTAGAACAATATTTTCAGCAGCAGCACCAGGCCCACGATGGACCAGCCCCAGTTGCCCAGGAAGCTGTGGATCTTGTCGAGCAGCCAGTACAAAGGCTTGGCCAGAATGGTCAGCCAGCCGTAGTCCTTGACCAGTTCCAGACCGGGGCTGAGCCCTTCCAGCCGCGTTTCAATCTGCGGGCCGGCAAACAGGCGCGCATCGACGGTCTTGCTGGCACCGGGTGCAATGCTGCCCAGCGAAGTGATCATGCCGACCGAGTACAGGTTGGTGTCCACCTTGCGCATGAACAGGTTGCGCTCGATGCCATCGGCCAGCAGCCAGGCGCTGGCAAAGTAGTGCTGCACCATCGCCACATAGCCATTGGACGCCGTCTTTTCAATGTCGACCTTGCCTTCGTCGATTTTCTTGAAATCGATCTTCTGGTATTTCTTTGCCTCGGTGTACACGGCCGGGCCGGTGAAGGTGGAGTAGATGGACGACTCGCCCGGCGGCTTGTTGCCGTCGCGCACCAGCTGCAGGTACAGCTGCGGCGCCACCGGCGCCGCGCCGGTGTTGAGAATTTCATGCTGCACCGACAGCGCGTAGGTGCCGCGCTGAACGGTCCAGGTCTTGACCAGCTGCAGGCCGTCCACGCTGGGCGACTCGAAACGCACGCTCAGGCTGTCCTGGCCGTCGCCCAGGCTGCGGGGTCCGGGCACCACGGTCATGGGCGTCTTGTGGGTCGGAAAATTGCCGCCGATCAGGCCGGTCTGCGCCAGGTACACCCGATCGGGGCTCTGGTCAAACAGCAAAAAGTTCTTCGACTTGTCGGCCATGTCGGCGTACTGCAGCATTTCGGCGCGGGTCAGCGAACCGCCTTCGCTGTCGAATGTCAGGCGCAGCACGTCGGTGGTCACCACCACCTGTTCGCGTGCAGGGGCAGCTGCCAGGGCTGGCGTGGAGGCAGGCACGGCAGCAGCGCCGGTTGCCGTGCCCACCGCCGCCGGCACTGCACTTGGCACGCCCGACGCTGCCGGACTGGCAACCTGCGGCTGTGCGGGGGCCGTGGCCACTGCACTGGACGGGGTTGGAAAGAAGGTGGCCTGCTTGCCGTTGTGCATTTGCCACTTGTCCCACAACAGGACCAGGGAAAAGCCAAATATCACCCACAAGATGGTGCGGCGGATGTCGTTCATCAGAACTCCCGAGAAACCTCGGCCTTCAGGCCGGGGAGGTAGAGGGCGGCAGCGAAGCTGTCGGGCTGGTGGTTTTGTCTTGACATGGCTTTTTTTCTTGCTTAAAAATGAGTTTCGCCAGAATTTGCGGTTACGCAGCCGGCGCAAAACTTGTATTTCCCCGTTTTTCCGTTGGCCGCAAGTTCTCTCGCGGTTCCGGCTGGCAGGTGGCAACACTGGAAGCCAGCGTGAAGGAAGGCGCTGATGAGCAGGCGCCGGTTCCGGGCATGGAACCCCGTACTGGGGAATTCCCGTCCTTTAGGGCAGGGAGGATGTCAAGAAGGCTACTTTGGTGAAGAAGGAGGTGGGGCCGGCGAAATCAGCCGCGAAAACAGGCGTGTGGCGCGGGGCGCCTCGTGCGGCACCGGGTCCAGGCCGCCCTGGCACCAGGGCTGGCAGCGGCACAGGCGCGACAGCGTCAGCCAGCTGCCACCGGCCGCGCCATGCTGCGCGAGCGCCTGCAGCGCATAGGCGGAGCAGGTCGGCTCGAACCGGCAGGCAGAGCCCAGCCAGGGGCTGAGAAACAGGCGGTAGCCGCGCACCAGCGCGATGAGCACGCGGCGCATCATGTGCCGGCCCTCTGCGTTGCCGCTGCAGCCGCAGCGCGGGCAAACAGCTGCACCAGCTCGGCGCGCACGGCCTGCTTGAGCGCACACGATGTGGCACTCACGAACTGCTTGCGGTCAAAGGTGGCGCGCAGGCGCACCACATGGGCAGCCTGCGGCAAGGGCGAGTCGAGGTCTGCCGCCACCGCATAAATCTGCCGCTTGATGGCGTTGCGCGTCACCGCGCGGCGCGCCCAGCGCTTGGGCACCATGGCGCCCAGCCAGACATCGGCCACGGAAAACAGCGGTGGCGGCACCAGCGCACGGCGCACAGGCGCCGTAGCGACACCACCATGGCCGGCAGCAACTACTGCAACGGCCGCTGGCGCTGCCATGCCACCGGATGCTTCAGCGGCAGGGCCTGCCGCAAGGGCTTCGCCTGCCTGCATTTCTGGCTGCACAGGCAATGGCACGCCAGACTGCGCGCGCACCTGTGCGCCCAGTGCCACGCGGTGCAGGGCAAAGTGGGCCGTGCGTGCCACGGTTTCGCCTTTGAGCGCCGCCTGAAACTGCGGGCGCGTCTTCAGCCGCTGCATGGGCAAGCCCCGTGCGGTCCGTCCGACACTGCCGGGCGTGCAGGGGCAAGCAAGCCCAAGAGCCTGCGGCCTTAGACGGCCAGGCGCTTGCGGCCCTTGGCGCGGCGGGCGTTGATGACGGCGCGGCCGCCACGGGTCTTCATGCGCACGAGGAAACCGTGGGTGCGGGCGCGGCGTGTCTTGGAGGGTTGGTAAGTGCGTTTCATGGTCAGGTCCTTGAGGGTTCAATGGCGCCGCGCAGGCAAAAAAGCGCCCGCTGCCGCCAGGGTTGTCTGGCGCCTGACAGCAGGCTGGTTTGATGGCGCGGTCCGGGTCAAATTGCCCTGAACACATTCAGGGAAACGAAAGATTATCGCTGACTTGGCGCATGCAGGCAATAAACCCCCGCCAACGCCCTTTGCAAAGGCGCCGGACCAGGGGCTTGTCAAAGGCCTTGGAAGGGCTGGAATGCAGCCTGTAAAAATTGTGGATAACTCCGGGACAAGCTACAATTTCCGGCCCGCAATGTTCCGGCTATCCACAAGAAGAATGACATCCATGACAGAGGAACATCTTTCCCGCAGCAGCCTGTTTTCAGACGCTGATGCCGACGCAGGCCAGGCCCTGTGGCAGGCCTGCACCGAGCAGCTGGCGCAGGACCTGCCGGCCCAGCAGTTCAGCACCTGGATCCGGCCGCTGGTGGCACAGGTGGCGGACGATTTCTCGCGCATCACGCTCTACGTTCCCAACCGCTTCACCCTGGACTGGATCCGCGCCCAGTACGCCGGCCGCATTGCCGCTTTGATCGAATCGCTCTACGGCCAGTCGATGGTGCTGGAGCTCGCGCTGGCGCAGCGCACCAGCACGGTGCGCACCTACGTGTCGCCCCACCACCCGGCCACGCCGCTGCAGGCACCCGACCCCACGCCATCGCCTGACGAGGGCATGCACGGCACGAACGGCGTGCAGCGCAACCGGCTCAACACCGCACTCACCTTCAATACCTTGGTCGAGGGCACCGCCAACCGCATGGCACGTGCTGCCGCCATTCATGTGGCAACCATGCCGGGGCATTTGTACAACCCGCTGTTCATTTACGGGGGCGTGGGCCTGGGCAAGACGCACCTGATGCATGCCGTGGGCAACCAGCTGGTGGCCGACCGGCCCGATGCCAGGGTGCTTTACATCCATGCCGAGCAGTTCGTCTCCGACGTGGTCAAGGCCTACCAGCGCAAGACTTTTGAAGAGTTCAAGGAGCGCTACCACTCGCTGGATCTGCTGCTGATCGACGAGGTGCAGTTCTTTGCCAACAAGGACCGCACGCAGGAAGAATTCTTCAACGCCTTTGAAGCGCTGCTGGCCAAAAAGAGCCACATCGTGATGACGTCCGACACCTACCCCAAGGGCCTGGCCGACATCCATGAGCGCCTGGTTTCGCGTTTTGATTCGGGCCTGACCGTCACCATCGAGCCGCCGGAACTGGAAATGCGTGTCGCCATTCTGATCAACAAGGCGCGCGCGGAAAACACCGAAATGCCCGAAGAAGTGGCGTTTTTCGTTGCCAAGAATGTGCGCTCGAACGTGCGCGAACTCGAAGGCGCGCTGCGCAAAATCCTGGCCTATTCGCGCTTCAACCAGAAGGAAATTTCCATCCAGCTGGCCCGCGAAGCGCTGCGCGATCTGCTCTCGATTCAGAACCGCCAGATTTCTGTGGAAAACATTCAAAAAACGGTGGCCGATTACTACAAGATCAAGATCGCCGACATGTACAGCAAGAAGCGCCCGGCCAACATTGCACGGCCACGTCAGATTGCCATGTACCTGGCCAAGGAACTGACGCAAAAGAGCCTGCCGGAGATCGGCGAGCTGTTTGGCGGGCGCGACCACACCACCGTTTTGCATGCCGTGCGCAAGATTGCGGCCGAGCGCCAGCAGCTGATCGAACTCAACCAGCAGCTGCATGTGCTGGAACAGACCCTCAAGGGCTGAACACCGGATGACCCTGCTGCGCCCCGCCTTGCCCTTTGCACTGCCTGAACGCACCGCTTTTACCGCCCATGGCAGAGGTACGAACGGGCAAAATGGCGGGTTGCGCAGCCAGGCCGCTGCACTCCCTTGTGCCGTTCGCGGCACCAGCCGTGGCCTGCCATTGACCTTTCTTTCAAAAATAAACCAGAGATAGACAGACATGAACGTTCTGAAGGCACCCCAAGACAAAATACTCGCGGTTTTGCAGTCGGTGGCCGGCATCGTCGAGCGCCGCCACACGCTGCCCATCCTGGCCAACGTCATGCTGAGAAAAAGCGGCAACGCGCTGCAGTTCACCACCAGCGACCTGGAAATCCAGATCCGCACCACCGCCGAGCTTGGCGGCGACGAAGCCGACTTTGCCACCACCGTGAACGCGCGCAAGCTGATCGACATCCTGCGCAGCATGCCCGCCGACCAGACCGTGAGCGTCGAGGCCAGCCAGGACAAGCTGGTGCTCAAGGGCGGCAAAAGCCGCTTCACGCTGCAGACGCTGCCGGCCGAAGACTTTCCGCTGGTGCAGGAATCGGCCAGCTTCGGCCCCACCTTCAGCGTGCCGCAAAAGACGCTCAAGGGGCTGATGGGCCAGGTCGCCTTTGCCATGGCGGTGCAGGACATCCGCTACTACCTGAACGGCATCCTGTTCGTGGCCGAGGGCAGGCAGCTCAGCCTGGTGGCCACCGACGGCCACCGCCTGGCCTTTGCCAGCAGCCAGCTGGACGTGGAAGTGCCCAAGCAGGAGGTGATCCTGCCGCGCAAGACCGTGATCGAGCTGCAGCGCCTGCTGAGTGACGCCGAGGGCGCCATTGAAATGTGCTTTGCCAACAACCAGGCCAAGTTCAGCTTTGGCGCGATGGAGTTCGTCACCAAGCTGGTCGAAGGCAAGTTCCCCGATTACAACCGCGTCATTCCGAAGAACCACAAGAACAGCGTGACGCTGGGCCGCGCGCCGCTGCTGGCCAGCCTGCAGCGCACCGCCATCATGACCAGCGAAAAGTTCAAGGGCGTGCGCCTGAGCGTGGAGCCGGGCACCCTGCGGGTGGCCAGCAACAACGCCGAGCAGGAAGAAGCGGTGGACGAACTCGACATCGACTACAGCGGCGACGCCATCGACATCGGCTTCAACGTCACCTACCTGATCGATGCCCTGACCAACATGGGCCAGGACATGGTGAAGGTGGACCTGGCGGACGGCAACAGCTCGGCGCTCATCACCATTCCCGAAAACGACAGCTTCAAGTACGTCGTCATGCCGATGCGCATTTGACCCACTGCCCTTGAAATTTCCCGTTTCACTATCAAATCAATAGCTGCTGGCGCACGCTGTGCGTGCGCTGCAGCCCATTTTGACCCAAAGATTCTTCTGGAAGCCCCGGCTTCCACGCTTTGCCAAGGCTGACCATGACCGCTGAAACCCACCTGCCCGCACCCGACGACCACGGCACCGATGCTGCACATGCTGGCGGACCGGTCGGCGCTGCCGCCTCACCCAAGATCGACGCCCACCAGAGCGGTGCCAGCGAAGGCTATGGCGAAGGCGCCATTACCATTCTCGAAGGCCTGGAAGCGGTGCGCAAGCGCCCCGGCATGTACATCGGCGACACGTCCGACGGCACCGGCCTGCACCACCTGGTGTTCGAGGTCGTGGACAACTCCATCGACGAGGCCCTGGCCGGGCACTGCGACGACATCGTCGTCACCATCCACACCGACAACTCGGTGTCCGTCACCGACAACGGGCGCGGCATTCCCACGGGCCTGAAGATGGACGACAAGCACGAGCCCAAGCGCAGTGCGTCTGAAATCGCGCTGACCGAACTGCACGCCGGCGGCAAGTTCAACCAGAACAGCTACAAGGTCTCGGGCGGTCTGCACGGCGTGGGCGTGAGCTGCGTGAACGCACTGTCCAAAATGCTGCGCCTGACAGTGCGCCGCGAAGGCAAGGTGCATGTGCTGGAATTCAGCCGGGGCTTTGTGCAGAACCGGATCATCGAGGAGGTGAACGGCGTTGAAGTCTCGCCCATGCGTATCACCGGCGACACCGAAAAGCGCGGTACCGAGGTGCACTTTCTGCCCGACACCGAAATCTTCAAGGAAAACAGCGATTTCCACTACGAAATCCTGGCCAAGCGCCTGCGCGAGCTGTCCTTCCTGAACAACGGCGTGCGCATCCGCCTCATCGACGAGCGCACTGGCAAGGAAGACGACTTCTCCGGCGCGGGCGGCGTGCGCGGCTTTGTCGAGTTCATCAACAAGGGCAAGACCGTCCTGCACCCCACCCCGTTCTATGCCTCTGGCGAGCGCCCGGCCGAGACCTATGGCGGCATTCCCGGCACGCACATCGGCGTGGAAGTGGCCATGCAGTGGAACAGCGGCTACAGCGAGCAGGTGCTGTGTTTCACCAATAACATTCCGCAGCGCGACGGCGGCACGCACCTCACCGGCCTGCGCGCAGCCATGACACGCGTCATCAACAAGTACATCGACGAGCACGACTTTGCCAAAAAAGCCAAGGTTGAAGTCACCGGCGACGACATGCGCGAAGGCCTGTGCTGCGTGATGAGCGTGAAGGTGCCCGAGCCCAAGTTCAGCAGCCAGACCAAGGACAAGCTGGTCTCCAGCGAAGTGCGCGCTCCGGTGGAAGACATCGTCGGCAAGCTGCTGTCTGACTATTTGCAGGAGCGCCCGGCAGACGCAAAGATCATCTGCGGCAAGATTGTCGAAGCCGCCCGCGCCCGCGAAGCCGCACGCAAGGCGCGCGAAATGACCCGCCGCAAGGGCGTGCTGGACGGCATGGGCCTGCCCGGCAAGCTGGCCGACTGCCAGGAAAAAGACCCGGCGCTGTGCGAGATCTACATTGTCGAGGGCGACTCCGCCGGCGGCAGCGCCAAGCAGGGGCGCGACCGCAAGTTCCAGGCCATCCTGCCGCTGCGCGGCAAGATTTTGAACGTGGAAAAGGCACGCTATGAAAAGCTGCTGACCAGCGCGGAAATCCTGGTGCTGATCACGGCGCTGGGCACCGGCATCGGCAAGGCCGGCAGCAGCAATGGCAATGGCAACGCCAGCAACAACAGCGACGACTTCGATGTCTCCAAGCTGCGCTACCACCGCATCATCATCATGACCGACGCCGACGTGGACGGCGCGCACATCCGCACGCTGCTGCTGACCTTCTTCTACCGCCAGATGCCCGAGCTGGTCGAGCGCGGCCACATCTACATCGCCCAGCCGCCGCTGTACAAGGTCAAGGCCGGCAAGGAAGAGCTGTACCTGAAGGACGCAGGTGCCCTGGACCAGTTCCTGCTGCGCATTGCGCTCAAGGACGCGAGCATCGTCACCGGCACAGCGGCCGACGGCAGCGTGCCAGACAGCAATGTCCTCAGCAGCGACACCCTGGCCGAACTGGCGCAAAAGCACCAGAAAGCCGAAAGCGTGATTGCGCGCCTGTCCGGCTTCATGGACTTTGAAGCCCTGCGCGCCATTGCCGACGGCGTGTCCCTGCAGCTGGAAACCCTGGAAGAAGCCCAGGCCAGCGCCGTGGTGCTGGAAGCGAAACTGCGCGAGCTCAACACCACCGGCACCCCGGCCGATGTGGCGGGCGAATTCGACGTGCGCACCGACAAGCCGCTCTTGCGCATCAGCCGCCACCACCACGGCAACATCAAAAGCAGCGCCATCACGCAGGACTTCGTGCACGGCGCCGACTACGCAGCGCTGGCCGAAGCGGCCGAAACCTTCCGCGGCCTGATCGGGCCGGGCGCACGCGTCATGCGCGGCGAGGGCGAGCGGCGCAAGGA
>JAGOCN010000022.1:5717-12270 GCA_017998735.1 Giesbergeria sp. | reverse complement strand
GTTCCAGGGGAGCCCACGCTGGTGCTGGATGTGGCGCACAACCCGCATTCGGTGGCGGCCCTGACCGCCAACCTGGACGCGATGGGTTACTTTCCCACCACGCATGCCGTGTTTGGTGCCATGGCGGACAAGGACCTGCAGCCCATGCTGGCCAAGGTGGCCCCGCTCATCGACCGCTGGTATTTCACCGACCTGCCCACGCCCCGGGCCGAAACCGCCGCTGTGCTGCAGCAAAAATGGAATGCCCTGCAGATGGTGACCGGCACCCGTTCCACGGTGTCCAGCGCCACGTTTGCAGACCCGCAAAAAGCACTGGACGCTGCCGTGGCAGCTGCCGAGCCCACTGATAGAATCATCGTCTTTGGCTCTTTTCATACCGTGGGCGGCGTTTTGCTGCAGGGTACGCCCCGACTGCATGCCAGGCACCTGGGCTGACAGCCAGCGGGCTTGGCGGCTTTCACAGGTTTTTTTGCAACTTCATGGCATTTTTCAAGTTCCGCTGGCCAGATCAGAAGCAGCAAGACGGCAAGGCAGGCAAGGTGGCACGCCCTGCAAAGGCAGAAAGCATCGACGCCATGCGCCGGCGCGCCCGCCACCGCCTGATGGGCGCTGCGGTGCTGATCGTGCTCGGCGTGGTGGGGTTTCCAATGCTGTTCGACACGCAACCCCGCCCCATTCCCATCGACACCCCCATTGAAATTCCCGACCGCAACAAGGTAGCGCCGCTGGTGGTGCCGGCCGATGCGCCGCGCACTGCCAATGCTGGCGCTCAGCCTGCTGGCAAGGGTGGCACTGCCGTCAGCAACGGTTTGGGCGAGGGTGAAGAAATTGTCGCGCCGCGCACCTCGGCTGTGCCCAAGGTGCCGGTTCCAGCGTTTGTGCCGCAGACCCGCCCGGAGCCCAAGGCGGTTGCCAAGGTGGAACCCAAGCCTGAGCCCAAACCCGAGCCCCGGCCAGAACCCAAACCGCTTCCCAAGCCGGAACCCAAGGTTGTGGCCAAGCCTGCGCCAGCAGAGCCACCTCCAAAGCCCGAGCCTGCCAAGCCGGTCAAGGCAGCTGCTTCGAGCTCCAGCGACGAGGCTGCACGCGCCCGCGCGCTGCTGGAAGGGCGCTCTGCGCCGCCGGTGGTGGCAGCAGTTGCTCCCGCTCCCCGCGCTGCAGCCCCGGCCCAGGAAGGGCGTTTCATTGTCCAGGTGGGTGCTTTTGCCGATGCTGCAGCAGCCCAGGAAGTACAAGAAAAACTGCAGCGTGCAGGTTTCAAAACCTACACCCAGGTGGTGAACACCAAGAATGGAAAGCGCACCCGTGTGCGCGTCGGTCCTGTGGAAGGCCGTGCAGAAGCAGACAAGGCTGCGGCACGTGTCAAGGCGCTGGGCCTGGCTGCATCCGTTCAGACCCAGTAGTTGAAGTTGCAGCCATTGCTGGCATTGCCCTTGTTTCTTCTGCCTTTGCAAGCACCGCTCCATGTCCCCGTTTGATCTGGTCGCTGCGGCAGTGGTGTTTTTGTCGCTGCTGTTGGGTGCATGGCGTGGACTGGTTTATGAAGTGCTGTCCATCCTGAGCTGGGTGGCCGCCTTTGTGGCAGCGCAATGGTTTGCTGCTGCAGTGGCGCCGCACCTGCCTTTGGGTGAGGTGCCGGCAGCCGTGCGCCATGCCGCCGGGTTTCTGCTGGTGTTCGTGCTGGTGGTTTTTGCCTTGGGACTGGTTTCCTGGCTGGGCAGGAAAATGATCGAGGCCACGGGTCTGCGTCCCGTGGACCGCGCCTTGGGTGCGGTGTTCGGGACAGTGAGGGCAGGGGTGCTGCTGCTGGTGTTTGCCTTGGTGGTGACCTCGACCACGCTGCAGCAAAGCGCCTGGTGGCAGGAATCGCTGGTAGCCCCCTGGCTGTCCAACGGATTGCAGCAACTGCGGCCTCTGTTGCCTGAGGAATTTGGAAAATACCTTCCACCGTAAACCAGCGGCGGAAATGTGAACAGGGGCAAATGTTCGGCAAGGTGCCTGACAGCGTCCCGAAACTGCAGGCCCAGGCCTGCCCATGGATGAAAGTCAACTATGTGCGGAATCATCGGCGCCATCAGCAGCGCCCCCGTCAACCAGCTCATCTACGATGCGCTGCTTTTGCTGCAGCACCGCGGGCAGGATGCTGCCGGCATCGTGACCGAACAGCGCCGCAAGTTTTTCATGCACAAGGCCAAAGGCATGGTGCGCGATGTGTTTCGCACGCGCAACATGCGGGCGCTGCCCGGCAATGTGGGGCTGGGCCAGGTGCGTTACCCGACGGCAGGAAACACGTTCAGTGAAGAAGAGGCGCAGCCTTTTTATGTCAATGCACCGTTTGGCATCGTCATGGCGCACAACGGCAACCTGACCAATGCCCATGCCTTGCGCGCCGAACTGTTCTCCACCGACCACCGCCACACCAACACCGACAGCGACTCAGAGGTGCTGTTGAACGTGTTTGCCCACGAACTCGAACGGGCCACGCGCGGTGTGCCGTTGCAGCCCGAGGATGTGTTTGCTGCCGTGCGCGCAGTGCACCAGCGAATTCGCGGCTCGTATGCGGTCATTGCGCTCATTTCCGGCCATGGAATGGTGGCGTTCCGCGACCCGCATGGCATCCGGCCACTGGCCATGGGCCGCAGCCAGGACGGTACCGTCATGGTGGGCAGCGAGTCCGTGGCGCTGGACGGCACGGGCCATGTTTTCGAGCGCAACATTGCGCCGGGCGAAGCGATTTTTGTCACCCAGGATGGCACCGTGCACGCCCAGCAGTGTGCAGATGCACCCAAGCTGCAGCCCTGCATCTTCGAGTTTGTGTACCTGGCCAGGCCCGATTCCACGCTTGACGGCATTTCCGTCTACCAGGCACGGCTGAACCTGGGAGAGACCCTTGCCAAGCGCGTGGTCTCCACCGTGCCGCCCAGCCAGATCGACGTCATCATTCCCATTCCCGAGTCCAGCCGCCCGAGCGCCACGCAGCTGGCGCACCTGCTGGGCATTCCCTACCGCGAAGGTTTTGTGAAAAACCGCTATGTGGGCCGCACTTTCATCATGCCGGGGCAGGGCGTGCGCAAAAAATCGGTGCGCCAGAAGCTCAATGCCATCGTGAGCGAGTTCAAGGGCCGCAACGTGCTGCTGGTGGACGACTCCATCGTTCGCGGCACCACCAGCCGCGAAATCGTTCAGATGGCCCGCGATGCCGGTGCCAACAAGGTGTACCTGGCCAGTGCTGCACCGCCAGTGCGATACCCGAACGTTTACGGCATCGACATGCCCACCAGTGCCGAACTGGTGGCCCATGGCCGCAGCATCGAAGAAGTGCGCGAGTGGATTGGCTGTGACGCCTTGATCTACCAGGATGTTGATGCCATGAAAAAAGCCATTGGTTCCCTGAACCCGCAGCTTGACGGCTTTGATGCCTCGTGTTTTGACGGCGTGTATGTGACCGGCGACATCAGTGCGGAATCGATCGAATTGCTGTACCAGGAGCGCCCGAAGGAAGCTGTGGAAGACGATGAGACGGAAGCATTGCATTCGCTTTACCCACAGGACGCCTGAGCCGTGACCTACCCACCCTTGACAAGAATTTCTCCATGAGCAGCAATTTGCCTTCCGGCCTTCACCCTGACACCCTGGCTGTGCGCCAGTCGGTGCCGCGCAGCCAGTATGGGGAAAACTCCGAAGCGCTGTACCTGACCAGCAGCTTTGTGCAGCCCGATGCAGCGACAGCGGCACGCCGTTTTGCGGGTGAGGAAGATGGGTACACCTATTCGCGCACCTCCAACCCGACGGTCAGCGCCTTTGAGCAGCGCCTGGCTGCTTTGGAAGGCACCGAAGCTGCCATTGGCACCTCCAGCGGCATGGCGGCCATTTTGCTGATGTGTCTGGGTCTGTTGAAATCGGGCGACCATGTGGTGTGCTCCCAGTCCATGTTCGGTTCCACCATGAAGCTGATCGGCAGCGAGTTCGCACGCTTCGGTGTGGAGTCGAGCTTTGTGGCCCAGACCGATGCCGCTGCCTGGAAAGCGGCCATGCGGCCAGAAACACGCCTGCTGTTTGCCGAAACACCGACCAACCCGTTGACCGATCTGTGCGACATCCAGGCACTGGCCGACATGGCGCACGCGGCGGGTGTGCTGCTGGTGGTGGACAACTGCTTTGCCTCGCCTGCCCTGCAACGCCCTGCAGAATTTGGTGCCGACCTCATCATCCACTCGGGCACCAAGTTCCTGGATGGCCAGGGCCGCGTCATGGCCGGCGCTGTCTGCGGGCCACGCTCCATCATCGACCAAAAGCTCGCACCGCTGATCCGCAGTGCAGGCATGAACCTGTCGCCGTTCAATGCCTGGGTGGTGCTCAAGGGCATGGAAACACTGTCCATTCGCGTGCATGCGCAAAGTGCCTCGACACTGGTTCTGGCGCAGTGGCTGGAAGCCCACCCCCAGGTGGCGCGCGTTTATTACCCGGGGCTTGCATCGCACCCGCAGCATGCGCTGGCCATGCGCCAGCAGTCCGGGCTGGGCGGGGCGGTATTGTCTTTTGATGTGCGCGCCGATGATGCAGTTGACGGCCGCAGCCGTGCCTTTCATGTCATCGACAGCACGCAGGTGTGCAGCATCACTGCCAACCTGGGTGACACCAAGACCACCATCACCCACCCCGCAAGCACCTCGCATGGCCGCTTGAGCGAAGCGCAGCGTCAGGCTGCAGGCATTGGACAAGGCCTGGTTCGCGTGGCCGTGGGGCTGGAACACATCGATGATTTGAAAGCAGACCTTGCAAGGGGTCTGGACACCTTGCCATGACGGACGACATTTTCCTGAGCCCCCAACCTGGCACTGCAACAGCTGCCATAGCTGCAACAGCGACGCAGGCGCCTCGGGTTCGAACGCGTTTTGCGCCATCTCCCACCGGCTTCATTCACTTGGGCAATATCCGCTCTGCGCTGTACCCGTGGGCGTTTGCGCGTGCCACCGGTGGCGATTTCATCTTGCGCATTGAAGACACCGACCTGGAGCGTTCAAGCCAGGCGGCGGTGGACGTGATTCTGGAAAGCATGGAATGGCTGGGCATGGAGCCCGATGAGGGGCCGTTCTACCAGATGCAGCGCATGGACCGCTACAAGGAAGTGCTGGTGCAATTGCAGCAGACCGGCCATGTGTATGCCTGCTACACCAGCATGGCAGAGCTTGACGCCTTGCGCGAAGCACAGATGGCTGCCAAGGAAAAACCGCGCTACGACGGCGCCTGGAGACCCGAGCCCGGCAAGGCGCTGCCACCCGTGCCCGCTGGAGTGCAGCCCGTGCTGCGTTTCAAAAATCCGCAGGGCGGCGTGGTGGCCTGGAATGACAAGGTCAAGGGGCGCATCGAGATACGCAACGATGAGCTGGACGACCTGGTGATTGCACGCCCTGATGGCACGCCCACCTACAATTTTTGTGTGGTGGTGGACGATATCGACATGGACATCACGCATGTGATTCGCGGCGATGACCATGTCAACAACACGCCGCGCCAGATCAACATCTTTCGTGCCCTCGGCAAGGAGCCGCCGGTGTATGCACATTTGCCCACCGTGCTGAACGAACAGGGCGAAAAGATGAGCAAGCGAAACGGTGCAAAGCCCGTGACGCAATACCGGGATGAAGGCTATTTGCCGGAAGCCATGGTGAACTACCTGGCGCGCCTGGGCTGGAGCCATGGCGACGACGAAATTTTCAGTCGAGAGCAGTTTTTGGAATGGTTCAGCCTGGACCACCTGGGGCGCAGCGCAGCGCAGTTTGACGAAGCCAAGTTGCGCTGGGTGAACGGGCAGCACCTCAAGGCAATGAACGAGGGTGCCTTGGCCGCACTGGTGCAGGCGCAGCTGGAAAAGCGCGACGTTCCATCGGCAGAACTGTCGGATGGCAGGCTGCCGCACATTTGTGCGTTGCTGAAGGACCGCTGTGACACCACAGTGGCGCTGGCCGATTGGGCCCAGGTTTTTTACGGTGAATCCGTGGAAGCAAACTTGCAAGAGCGTGATAAATACGTGACTGCATCCGTGTTTCCTGCCCTGGCCAGTCTGGTGCAGGCATTGCAGGTTTGCGACTGGAGCAGGCAGGCAATTGCTGCGGCCATCAAGCAGGTGCTGGCAGGCCATGGCTTGAAAATGCCGCAACTGGCCATGCCTGTGCGCGTGCTGGTGGCTGGTACAGCGCAGACGCCATCGGTGGATGCCGTACTGGAACTGATGGGACGTGAAAAAGTTATCGCAAGATTGCTGAAGCACTGAAAAACCTGTCTATAATTCGAGTCTCGGTTGATGACGACAACACAATGTGTTGAAAATCAAAAACAGGGGGTATAGCTCAGCTGGGAGAGCGCTTGCATGGCATGCAAGAGGTCATCGGTTCGATCCCGTTTACCTCCACCAGGTTTTGGTATTTTTGTTGTCGGTTGTTCCAAGGTTTTGACCCCATCGTCTAGAGGCCTAGGACACTACCCTTTCACGGTAGGTACCGGGGTTCGAATCCCCGTGGGGTCGCCAAGTTGTAGCGCTTGGCTTGCATCT
>JAGOCN010000022.1:0-5617 GCA_017998735.1 Giesbergeria sp. | reverse complement strand
TTTTGTTGTCGGTTGTTCCAAGGTTTTGACCCCATCGTCTAGAGGCCTAGGACACTACCCTTTCACGGTAGGTACCGGGGTTCGAATCCCCGTGGGGTCGCCAAGTTGTAGCGCTTGGCTTGCATCTTGAATGCAAGCAAAAAGCTGCCTGCCAGGAGTGGTAGTTCAGTTGGTTAGAATACCGGCCTGTCACGCCGGGGGTCGCGGGTTCGAGTCCCGTCCGCTCCGCCAAGTACCAAGGGTTTGCAATTGCGAAAGCAGGTGCAAACCCTTTTTTTATAGCTTTTCCATTTCAACAGGCAATGAAAAAACCGCCCGCAGGCGGTTGGTGTTGCGCAGGCTGCAGCAACAAGGTTTCACATGACCTTGGCAATCGATTCGCAAACGTAAGCGACATTGTTGTTGTTGAGGGCAGCCACACAGATGCGGCCCGTATCGGTGCCATACACACCAAATTCACTGCGCAGGCGCAGCATCTGGTCTTTGTTGAGGCCTGAGTAGCTGAACATGCCGATCTGTTCGGTCATGAAAGACATGTCCTGTTGTACGCCGGCAGCCTTCAGGCCGTCGACCAGCTTTTGTCGCATTGCCTTGATGCGCACACGCATGCTGCCCAGCTCCTCTTCCCACAAAGCACGCAGTTCTGGGTTGTTCAGCACCGAAGCCACCACTGCACCGCCATGCGTTGGCGGGTTGGAGTAGTTGGTGCGAATCACGATTTTGAGCTGGCTCAATACCCGGCTGGCCTCTTCCTTGTCGGTGCACAGCACTGAAAGACCGCCTACGCGTTCACCATACAGGCTGAAGCTTTTGCTGAAAGAGGTGGACACAAAGAAAATCATGCCTGCCGCCACAAATTTGCCAATCACGGCACCGTCTTGCGTGATGCCATTGCCAAAGCCTTGGTAGGCCATGTCCAGAAAAGGCGTCAGCTTTTTCTTTTGGACGACTGCAATGACTTCATCCCATTGCGCAGGCGTGAGATCGTAGCCTGTAGGGTTATGGCAGCAGGCGTGCAGAACGATGATAGTGCCTGGCGCTGCCGCTTCAAGACTGGCCAGCATTCCGGCAAAGTTGATGCCGCGATGGACCGCATCGTAGTAGGCATAGGTTCCCACTGCAAAGCCTGCATTGGTGAACAGAGCGCGGTGGTTTTCCCAGCTGGGGTCCGAGATGAGCACCTTGGCATCGGGACTGAGTTTTTTCAGAAAGTCGGCACCGATTTTCAGGGCGCCGGTGCCACCAATGGCCTGAACGGTGGCAACACGGCCTGAGACGACAGGCTCGCTGTCAGCACCAAAGACCAGGGTCTTGATCGCTGAGTCATAGGCGGCAATGCCATCGATTGGAAGGTATCCGCGTGCCGAAGGTTTGGCCATCATGGCCTGTTCAGCTGCTTGAACACACTGCAGCAAAGGCAATTTGCCGTCTTCATCGAAATACACACCCACACCCAGATTGACTTTGTGCGGATTGGGATCGGCATTGAATTGCTCATTCAGACCCAGAATGGGATCGCGGGGCGCCATTTCAACGGCGGTAAACAGAGACATGAAAAGTCCTAGGTGGGATGGAAATTCAGCAACAAACCCCAAGCTGCAGTAGCCTTTCGGGTCAATTTTCCATTTTAGCGGCGGCCACAACCGGTGACGCTGCAACCACACCATGCATGAAGTTTCCGATGTGCCCGAGACTGGGCAGTTTGTCCATTTTGATGGATCGCCCTTTGAGCTGTACCAACCTTACCCTCCTGCCGGCGACCAGCCTGAAGCCATTGAACAGCTGGTGGAAGGCTTGCGCGACGGTGAAGTGTTCCAGACCCTGCTGGGTGTCACGGGCTCGGGTAAAACCTTCACCATGGCCAATGTCATTGCCCGCATGGGGCGCCCGGCCATCGTGTTCGCCCCCAACAAGACATTGGCAGCACAGCTCTACAGTGAATTCCGCGAGTTTTTTCCTAAAAACGCAGTGGAATATTTCGTCAGCTATTACGACTACTACCAGCCTGAAGCCTATGTGCCGCAGCGCGACCTGTTCATTGAGAAGGACAGCGCCATCAACGAGCACATTGAGCAGATGCGCCTGTCTTGCACCAAGAGCATTCTGGAGCGGCGTGACGTGGTGGTGGTTGCCACGGTTTCTGCCATCTACGGCATTGGCAATCCGCAAAGCTACCACCGAATGGTGATGACGCTGCGCACCGGTGACAATCTGGGCCAGCGCGATGCCATTGCCCAATTGGTGCGCATGCAGTACCAGCGCAACGATGCAGATTTTTCGCGTGGCAATTTTCGCGTGCGCGGTGACACCATCGACGTGTTTCCTGCAGAGCATTCCGAGCTCGCCATCCGCATTGAATTGTTCGATGACGAAGTGGAAAGTCTGCAGTTGTTCGATCCATTGACAGGGCGGGTGCGGCAGAGCATTCCACGTTTCACCGTCTACCCCAGCAGCCACTATGTGACACCCCGCGACCAGGTACTGTCTGCCGTGGAGGCCATCAAGGCAGAGTTGAGCGGGCGCCTTCAGCACTTTGTGGCAGAGGGCAAACTTGTGGAAGCGCAACGCTTGGAGCAGCGCACGCGTTTTGATCTTGAAATGCTCAGCGAATTGGGCCATTGCAAAGGCATTGAAAACTATTCCCGCCACCTTTCAGGCAGCGCTCCAGGGGATCCGCCCAGCACCTTGACAGACTATCTGCCTGCAGATGCGCTGATGTTTCTGGACGAAAGCCACCAGATGATCAGTCAGCTCAATGCTATGTACAACGGGGACCGCTCACGCAAGACAACGCTTGTCGAATATGGCTTCAGGCTGCCTTCGGCCCTGGACAATCGGCCACTCAAGTTCGAGGAATTCGAGCGGCGCATGCGGCAAGCCATCTTTGTTTCCGCCACGCCGGCAGACTATGAAAAGACCCATGCAGGCAAGGTGGTGGAGCAATTGGTGCGTCCCACCGGGTTGGTGGACCCTTTGATCGAAGTGCGCCCTGCCGTGCACCAGGTGGACGACGTGTTGCAGGAAATACGGCTGCGCTCCGAACTGGGTGAGCGGGTGCTGATCACCACCCTGACCAAACGCATGGCCGAGCAGTTGACGGACTATCTGAGCGACAACGGTGCCAAGGTGCGTTACCTGCACAGCGATGTGGACACCGTGGAGCGCGTGGAAATCATCCGCGACCTGCGGTTGGGGGCCTTCGATGTGCTGGTAGGCATCAACCTGTTGCGTGAAGGGCTGGACATTCCCGAGGTGTCCCTGGTGGCCATTCTGGATGCAGACAAGGAAGGGTTTTTGCGCTCTGAGCGCAGCCTGCTCCAGACCATTGGACGCGCAGCGCGCAACCTGAACGGCAAGGCGATTCTTTATGCCGACAGGGTCACCGATTCCATGCAAAAAGCCATGGATGAAACGGAACGCCGGCGTGCAAGGCAGGTCACACACAACCAGACCCATTCCATTACCCCGCGCAGCATTGTCAAGCGGGTACGAGACCTGATTGACGGCGTCTACAGCGAGAAGGCAGGAAAAGAGGTGGACCGGCTTGCCCAAGAGGCGCTGCAGCGCGCCAAGGTGGAGGACATGTCCGAGAAAGACATGGCGCGCGAAATCAAGCGGCTTGAAAAGCAAATGCTGGAACATGCACGAAACCTTGAATTCGAGCAGGCAGCAAGGCTGCGCGATCAGCTGGCACGGCTGAAGGCGCAGGCTTTCGGGGCACAAGGTTCGGACAGCATCGTTTCTTTTCCAGCAGCCTGAAAGCTACAGAGACTGAGAAGACACAATAAATACCGAAGGGTATTTTTACTTGACAAGATTGATGGGGATTTGTGGTATACTTGCCTCAATCCTTCAAAAAGATCCCATGCGCACAGGTGTTTCAAGGCAGTGGCAATTGCCAAAGACAGTGGAGCAGACGGTTCCCAGCCAGCCAACAGGCAGCCAGGGGTTTCTTGACAGAGTCAACTTATAAACAAGGAGCTTGTGATGCGTCTCACAACCAAAGGCCGTTTTGCGGTGACCGCCATGATCGATCTGGCATTGCGCCAGAACAATGGCCCTGTCACTCTGGCTGCCATCAGCCAGCGCCAGCGTATTTCATTGTCTTATCTGGAACAGCTGTTCGGCAAATTGCGCCGCCATGAGCTGGTGGAGTCCACCCGTGGTCCTGGAGGCGGTTACACCCTGGCGCGCAAGGCAGCCGACATCACCGTGGCAGACATCATAGTCTCGGTGGACGAGCCTATCGATGCCACGCAATGCGGTGGCAAGGAAAACTGCCTTGGTGAAGCAGGGCGCTGCATGACGCACGACCTGTGGGCTTCGCTCAACCAGCGCATGGTGGAATTCCTGGATTCCGTCAATCTGCAGAAACTGGTCGATGAACAGCTTGCCAAGGGTGTGCAAATCGAGGACAAGCCGGCAGTGCGCCGTGCCATTTCCACTGCCCCGGTCATCAAGCCGATCCGCGTGAACGCACCCAACTCGGTGTTTGCTCTCGGCAACGTGTTCGCCAAATCCTGAAGGCAGACGGTCTGCGCAGTGTGCGCACACCGCCTGTCCATCGAAAACCAGCCATGCGCTCAGGCGCGCTGCTTTCGCCTTTTTAACGCCAGCCCCAAGCTTTCATTGAGCCAGCCATGGACATGACACCGCATTTCCCCATTTACCTTGATTACGCTGCCACCACCCCGGTGGACCCGCGCGTGGTGGACGCCATGATCCCGTGGTTGCGGGAGCATTTTGGCAATTCCGCTTCGCGCAGCCATGCCTGGGGTTGGGAAGCCGAAGAGGCGATCGAGGCGGCCCGCACACAGGTTGCAGACCTGATTGGTGCTGACCCGCGCGAAATCGTCTGGACCAGTGGTGCCACCGAGTCCATCAACCTGGCGCTCAAGGGGGCTGCGCAGTTTTACAAGGGAAAAGGAAAGCACCTCATCACCCTCAGGACCGAACACAAGGCCGTGCTGGACACCATGCGCGAGCTCGAGCGCCAGGGTTTTGAAGTCACCTATCTGGATGTGCAGGAAGACGGACTGGTGGGCATGGATGCGCTCAAGGCTGCCATCCGCCCGGACACCATTCTGGTCAGCGTGCTGTATGTGAACAACGAGATCGGTGTCATCCAGGACATTCCAGGCATCGGTGCGCTGTGCCGTGAAAAGGGCATTTTGTTCCATGTGGATGCTGCACAGGCCACCGGCCGTGTGGACATCGACATGAAGACCATGCCGGTGGACCTGATGAGCATGACGGCACACAAGACCTACGGCCCCAAAGGCGTGGGCGCCTTGTATGTTCGCCGCAAGCCGCGTGTGCGGCTGGAAGCGCAGATCCATGGCGGTGGCCATGAGCGCGGCATGCGTTCCGGCACGCTGCCAACCCACCAGATCGTCGGCATGGGTGAGGCGTTTCGCATCATCAAGCTGGAAATGAACGAGGTCAATGCCAAGGCCCGTGCACTGCAGCAGCGGCTGATTGATGGCCTGTCGGACATCGAGCAGGTGTTCATCAACGGCAGCATGGAGCACCGTGTGCCCCAGAACGTGAACATCTCCTTCAACTTCGTGGAAGGCGAGTCGCTGATCATGGGTATCAAGGGCCTGGCGGTGTCGTC
>JAGOCN010000276.1 GCA_017998735.1 Giesbergeria sp. | reverse complement strand
AACGGCATGCGGTGCAGAAATTCAACAAATGCCTTTTTCAGCCGGCCAAAGTCGTGGCCGTAGGTTTCCATGTGGTCGGCGTCAATGTTCGTCACCACCGCCATCACCGGCAGCAGGTTCAGAAACGAGGCGTCAGATTCGTCGGCCTCGACCACGATGTAGTCGCCCTGCCCCAGGCGCGCATTGGCGCCGGCGCTGTTCAGGCGCCCACCGATGACGAAGGTCGGGTCCAGCCCGGCTTCGGCCAGCACGCTGGTAACCAGGCTGGTGGTCGTCGTTTTGCCATGCGCGCCGGCAATGGCAATGCCGCGCTTGAGGCGCATCAGCTCGGCCAGCATCAGGGCGCGTGGCACCACCGGGATTTTTTTCTCGCGTGCGGCCAGCACTTCGGGGTTGCAGTCCTGCACCGCCGTGGAAGTGACCACCGCGTCGGCGCCGGCAATGTGCGCGGCTGCATGGCCGATGTGCGTGGCAATGCCCAGCGCCTGCAGGCGCCGCAGCGTGGCACTGTCGGCCAAGTCCGAGCCGGACACACCGTAGCCCAGGTTGAACAGAACCTCGGCAATGCCGCTCATGCCCGAGCCGCCAATGCCGACAAAATGGATGTGGTGGATGGCGTGCTTCATGCCGCCAGTTCCTCGCACGCAGTCACCACCGCTTGGGTGGCATGGATCTTTTGCATGTTTTTCGCCTTCAGTGCCCGCTCCAGCAGTGCGGGACGCTCTGTATTTTGTAGCATTTCTGCCAGCTTTTGAAAGGAAAGTTCGCGCTGTGGCACCAGCCAGCCTGCGCCGGCCTGCACCAGAAACTCGGCATTGCGGGTCTGGTGGTCGTCCACAGCGGACGGAAAGGGAACAAACAGCGCTGCCGCGCCCACCGCCGCAATCTCGGTCACGGTGCTGGCGCCGGCGCGGCAGACGATCAGGTCGGCCTCGGCAAAGGCGCTGGCGGTGTCGTCGATGAACGCGGTCAATGTGGCCTCGACCCCGGCGGCGGCGTAGCTTGCACGCAACGCATCAAGCTGCGCCGCGCCGCTCTGGTGCGTCACCAGAGGCCGCTGTGCTGCCGGAATCAAGGCCAGCGCCTGCGGCACCAGTTCGTTCAGTGCGCGCGCGCCCAGGCTGCCGCCCACCACCAGCAGGCGCAGTGGCCCGCTGCGCCTGGCAAAACGCTCTGCCGGACCGGCCTGCTGCAAAAACGCGGTGCGCAGCGGGTTGCCAATCCACTGCCCTTTTTTAAACACCTGCGGAAACGCGGTGAACACCCGGTCGGCCACGACGGCCAGCACGCGGTTGGCCATGCCGGCGACCGAGTTCTGCTCGTGCAGCACCAGCGGCTTGCCGGCCAGCACAGCCATCATGCCGCCCGGAAAGCTGATGTAACCCCCGAGGCCCACGACCACATCGGGCCGCACCCGCCGCACCACGGCCAGCGCCTGCCAGAAGGCGCGCAGCAGGCGCATGGGCAGCAATGCCAGCGTCAGCATGCCCTTGCCACGCACACCGCCAAAGGCGATGGTCTCCAGCGCAAAACCGTGCTGCGGGACGATGCGCGACTCCATGCTGCCCGGCGCGCCCAGCCAGTGCACCTGCCAGCCGCGCGCGCGCAGCTCCTCGGCCACGGCCAGGCCCGGAAAAATGTGGCCCCCGGTGCCACCGGCCATGATGAGCGCGGTTTTCTGCCGGTTCATGCGCGGCCTCCGCGCATCAATAATTTGTTCTCGTAGTCGACTCTGAGCACTACCGCCAGCGCCACCAGGTTCATCAGGATGGCCGAGCCGCCAAAGCTCATCAGCGGCAGCGTCAGACCCTTTGTGGGCAGTGCGCCCAGGTTCACGCCCATGTTGATGAACACCTGAAAACCGATCCAGACCGCCACGCCCTGCGCCACCAGGCCGGCAAAAACGCGGTCCAGGGCAATCGCCTGGCGGCCGATGTGCATGGTGCGTCGCACCAGCCAGAAAAACAGCACGATCAGCACCAGCAGGCCGACCAGGCCGAATTCCTCGCCGATCACGGCCAGCAGAAAGTCGGTGTGCGCCTCGGGCAGCCAGTGGAGTTTTTCCACGCTGCCGCCCAGGCCGACTCCCCACACCTCACCCCGGCCAATGGCGATCAGCGAGTGCGACAGCTGGTAGCCCTTGCCCAGCGCATGCTCCTGGCTGAAGGGGTCAAGGTAGGCAAAGATGCGTTCGCGCCGCCAGGGGCTGGTCATCACCATGGCGGCAAAGGCGCCGCCCAGCACGCCGACGATGATGATGAACATGCGCACATTGACGCCGCCCAGAAACAGGATGCCCACGGCAACCACGGCAATCACCATGAAGGCGCCCATGTCGGGCTCGGCCAGCAGCAGCGCGCCCACCCCTGCCACTGCAATGCCCATGGGCAGCACGGCGCGGAAAAAGCTTTCCTTCAATTCCATCTTGCGGCACATGTAGTCGGCCGCATACACCACCATGGCGAACTTGGCCAGTTCGGACGGCTGAAAATTCATGATGCCCAGCGACAGCCAGCGGCGTGCACCATTGACCACCGTGCCCACATGCGGCACCAGCACCAGCCCCAGCAGCAGCGTGGAAAGAATGAACAGCACCCGCGCCTGCTTTTCCCAGACCCGCATCGGGATCTGGAACGCCAGCAGCGCGGCGACAAAGGCCATGGTCAGCGCCATGGCATGGCGCAGCAGAAAGTGCGTGGACGAAATCTTGCCAAAGCGCGGGTTCTCGGGCATGGCAATGGAAGCCGAATAGACCATCACCAGGCCCCAGGCCAGCAGCGCCACCACCACCCAGATCAGCGCCTGGTCCAGGCCCAGCACGCTGGCCGGCGCGCTGGCGGTGCGGCGGTATTCCATGCCGCCGGCGCGCACCGGCAGGGCTTCGGACGCCGCTCCGGCAGCGCGGCTGCCCCACCAGCCGCGCATGCGCTGCAGCGGGCCCCGGCGTGCCGGCACGGCGCTCATGCCGCGCCCTCCAGGCTGGAGCCGGCGCCTTCGGCCAGCGCCTGCACCGCCGCGCAGAACACCTGCGCGCGGTGCACATAGCTGTCGTACATGTCAAAGCTGGAGCAGGCGGGCGACAGCAGCACCGCGTCGCCGGCGCGGGCCTGCGCACACGCTTGCTGCACCGCATCCGCCATGTCGGCCGCGTCCAGCAGCAGCACGCCGGTGTCCGCCAGCGCGGCGCGGACGAGCGGCGCATCGCGCCCGATCAGCACGGCAGCGCGCACATGGCGCGCCACCGGCACCGCCAGCGGCGCAAAGTCCTGGCCCTTGCCCAGGCCGCCCAGGATCACCACCAGGGAACGCTCCGCCCCCAGGCCGCTGAGCGCGGCCACGGTGGCGCCGACGTTGGTACCCTTGCTGTCGTCAAACCATTCCACACCGTCCAGCACGCCGATGGACTCGACCCGGTGCGGCTCGCCCCGGTATTCGCGCAGGCCGTACAGCAGTTCGGCCAGCGTGCAGCCGGCCGCCTGCGCCAGTGCCAGCGCGGCCAGCGCGTTGGTGGCGTTGTGACGCCCGCGGATGCGCAGCGCGTCGGCCGGCATCAGGCGCTGCAGGTGCAGTGGCGGGGCCTCCTGCACGGCGCCGCGCTTGCCGCCGCGCTGGCGCGTTTCGTCCGCTTCCAGCGCCCGCACCAGCCAGGCCATGCCGTTGACGGTTTCAATGCCGAAATCGCCCGGACGCTGCGGCAGGTCGCCGCCAAAGGTGGTGCAGGGGTGCGGTGTAGGCACAGCAGTCTTGGTGGATTTGCCGATTTTTTTGCGTTCCGGCGCGGTGGCTGCTTGTGGCTCGGTCGCTGTGGCCGGT
>JAGOCN010000275.1 GCA_017998735.1 Giesbergeria sp. | reverse complement strand
GCGCGCAAGAAGAATTCGACGGGCGGGGCCGGTGCCGGGGCTGCCGCCGCAGCGCCCGCCGCCAGGGGCCAGCAGCCGCAAAAAGGCCGCTTGCTGACCCAGCACACCGGTCTGCCGCCGCGCGTGACAGTGTCGGCCCAGCCGCCATCGCCGTCCAGGCCGGCACGCAAGAAGCAGCGCTGAAGCAGCGTCCGTAGCGCAATTCCAGCTGTGCCCGGGTTTGGCTGTTTAACTGCTTCTGCCTCTGGAAAGGGGCAAGGCTAGAGCATTTTTTTGCTGACCAGCTATGGAGCAATGAATGCGCCGAATACCAGCGCCGTTGGCCCTCACCCCAGCCCTCTCCCAGAGGGAGAGGGAGCAAAACCGGCGGCATTGTCGGTTAGCGCAAAAACGCTCTAAGGGTCAGCGGCGCTGGCGCCACCACAGCGCCAGCGCCACCGCCATTCGCCCCTTCAACGCTTTGACCGACTGTCAAAAACCATAGCTTCCAGCGCTTGCTGGCAAAGGGCTGGAAGCTGTTTTGACCTGATTTTTTCAGCGCTTGAAGGTTGTGGGTTTTTCAGGGTGTCGGCTCAAGACCGGCGCAGTACCCGCCAAAGGCAAACTCCACACCTCAGGCCGGCGCCAGTTCGCTGCGCACTTGCAGTGCCGCCTCCACCATGTTGGCCAGCGCCGCTTCGGTCTCTGGCCAGCCGCGCGTCTTCAGGCCGCAGTCGGGGTTGATCCACAGGTTTTTGGCCGGAATCACCTCGGCGGCCTTGTGCAGCAGCCGCACCATCTCGTTGACCGTGGGCACGCGCGGCGAATGGATGTCGTACACGCCGGGGCCGATTTCGTTGGGGTAGCTGAAGTCGCCAAAGCCGCGCAGCAGCTCCATGTCGGAGCGGCTGGTTTCAATGGTGATGACGTCGGCGTCCATGGCGGCAATGTCCGGCAGGATGTCGTTGAACTCCGAATAGCACATGTGGGTGTGGATTTGCGTCTCGTCCTGCACGCCGCTGGCAGTGATGCGAAAGGCGCGCGTCGCCCATTGCAGGTAAGGCGCCCAGCCGGCGCGGCGCAGCGGCAGGCCTTCGCGGATGGCCGGCTCGTCAATCTGGACGATGCCGATGCCGGCCTGCTCCAGGTCCACCACCTCGTCGCGAATCGCCCAGGCAATCTGCTCGGCCGTCTGGCGGCGCGGCTGGTCGTCGCGCACAAACGACCACTGCAAAATGGTGATGGGGCCGGTCAGCATGCCTTTCATCGGCAGCGCGGTCAGGCTTTGTGCGTAGCGCGTCCAGGCCACCGTCATGGCGGCGGGGCGCGACACGTCACCGTAAATCACCGGCGGCTTGACGCAGCGCGAGCCGTAGCTTTGCACCCAGCCGTGGGCGGTAAAGGCAAAGCCGTCAAGCTGCTCGCCAAAGTACTCGACCATGTCGTTGCGCTCGGCCTCGCCATGCACCAGCACGTCCAGCCCCAGCGCCTCCTGCTTGCGCACGGCCAGGGCGATTTCGGCCTCCATGCTGGCGCGGTACTGCGCCTCGCCCAGCTGGCCGCGCTTGAAGGCGGCGCGGGCGGCGCGAATTTCGGCGGTTTGCGGAAAGCTGCCAATCGACGTGGTCGGAAAAAGCGGCAAGGCAAAACGGCTGCGCTGGGCGGCCTGGCGCTGCGCAAACGGCGTGGCGCGCTGGTCGTCGCCTGCAGCCGATGCCGCCAGCCGTGCCGCCACCTCGGCGCGGTGCACGCGCGGGCTGCTGCGGCGCGACTGGGCGGCGGCGCGGGCCTCAAGCAACTCGCCGGCCACCGCGTTTTCCTCGCCGTTCAGCACGGCTTTCAGCACGCGCAGTTCGGCGAGTTTTTCCACGGCAAAAGCCAGCCACGACTGGATATCGGCGTCCAGCTTGTCCTCGGCCTGCAGGCCGAACGGCACATGCAGCAGCGAGCACGACGGCGCCAGCCACAGCGCGCCCCGGTGCTTTGCAACCACCGGCGCCAGGCGCGCCAGCGCGGCGTCCGGGTCGGTGCGCCAGATGTTGCGGCCGTCCACGATGCCGACCGACAGCACCTTGTGCGCCGGCAGCCAGTCGGCCACGCCGACCAGCTCTTCGGGCGCGCGCACCGCATCGACATGCAGGCCCGCCACCGGCAGCTGGCATGCCAGGCGCAGGTTGTCCTGCAGCGGCGAAAAGTAGGTCGCCAACAAGAGCTTGACGCCGCTGCGTGCGAGCTGCCAGTAAGCCGGCTCAAACGCCTGGCGCCAGGCAGCAGGCAAGTCCAGCCCCAGAATCGGCTCGTCAATCTGCACCCACTCCACGCCCTGCGCCTTCAGGCGCACCAGGATGGCTTCGTACACCGGCAGCAACGCATCAAGCAGGCCGAGGCGGTCAAAGCCGGCGGTTTTTTCCTTGCCCAGCCACAAAAAGCTCAAGGGGCCGAGCAGCACGGCCTTGACGCGGTGGCCCGCCTGGCGCGCCTCGGCCACCTCGTTGAACAGCCGCTCCGAAGCCAGGCTGAACGCCGTTGCGGCGCTCAACTCGGGCACCAGGTAGTGGTAGTTGGTGTCAAACCACTTGGTCATTTCCAGCGCAAAGGTGGCGCCTTCGGTCTGCTCGCCGCCGCAGCCGCAACCGCCGTCGTGCGTGTGGCCGGCGTCTTTGGCCTGCGCGCTCACGCCGCGCGCCATGGCGAAGTAGCGGCTGAGCGCCGGCTCGTCGCCGCCAAAACCAAAGCGCGCCGGCTCGCAGCCCAGCAGCTGGATGTGGTTGGCCACATGGTCGTAAAAGGCAAAGTCGCCTACGGTGACAAAGTCCAGGCCGGCGTCTTTTTGCAGCTGCCAGTGGCTGGCGCGCAGCTCGGTGCCCAGGGCCTCCAGCGCCTCGGCGCCCAGCTCGCCGCGCCAGTGGCGCTCCAGGGCAAATTTCAACTCGCGCTGCGCGCCCATGCGCGGAAAGCCGAGGGTGTGGGTCTGAACTGTCTGAATTGCCTGGGCCATGACGGTGCCTTTGAATGGGTGTTTTTAACGAAGGGCTCGATGGTCACGCCGTTTCAACTATTATTCAAACGAAAGATTTTGCCGCTCAACTTGAAAATTATTAATGCAGTCCATCCTTGAAGTCCGCCACCTGCGCACCCTGAGCGCGCTGCGCGACAGCGGCAGCCTGGTGCGCGCCGCGCAGCTTTTGAACCTGACGCAATCGGCGCTGTCGCACCAGATCAAGCTGCTGGAAGAGCGCTATGCGGCGGCGCTGTTTGAGCGCAAGTCGGTACCGCCGCAGTTCAGCACCACCGGCCTGCGCCTGCTGGCGCTGGCCGACGCGGTGTTGCCGCTGATTGACGAAGCCGAGCGCGATGTGGCGCGCTTGGCTGCCGGGCGCTCGGGCCAGTTGCGCATCGTGGTCGAGTGCCACACCTGCTTTGACTGGCTGATGCCGGCGATGGACGCGTTTCGCAGCCGCTGGCCCGAGGTGGAGCTGGACATTGTTTCGGGCTTTCACCCCGACCCGATTGCGCTGGTGCTGCAGGGCCGCGCCGACATTGCCATCGTCTCCGAAGAAGACGCCGCCGAGAGCGTGGACTTTCACCCGCTGTTTCGCTTCGAGATCATGGCGCTGCTGGCCAACAGCCACGCGCTGGCCGACAAGCCGTTCTTGCTGGCCCAGGACTTTGCCGACCAGACGCTGATCACCTACCCCGTGCCCGACGAAATGCTCGATGTGGTGCGCCAGGTGCTGGAGCCGGCGGGCGTCAAGCCGGCGCGCCGCACCACCGAGCTGACCGTGGCCATGCTGCAACTGGTGGCCAGCGGGCGCGGCGTGGCCACGCTGCCCAAA
>JAGOCN010000274.1 GCA_017998735.1 Giesbergeria sp. | reverse complement strand
GTCCTTGTCCACCGTGTAGATGATGTCCACCGCGCTTTGCGAGCCGGTCTGGCCGCGCAGGGTCAGGCGCTTGGTCAGGTCGTAGAAGATGTAGATGGCGCCCATGGCGCCCGACAGGCTTTGCTCATAGGTGACGTACAGCTTGCTGGACAGCCGCTTGCCCAGCGTGATGGCGGCACCGCCGGCGTCTTCGCCGTTGCCGTTGCCGGGGCCTTTGAAGCCGATCTCGTCCACGCCCAGGCGCTGCGCGATGCTGCCGGTGCCGCCGCCCTGGCCGCCCAGCAGCGCCAGCGCTGCCTGCTGCAGCAAGGCCGCTTCGGCGCCGCCGCCAGCGGTGCTGCGGCCCACCACCACCCAGGACAAAATTTCCGCATCCGGCAGCACCGGGTCGGAGTACAGGCGCACGCGCGGCGCCTGCGCCGAGCCGCTGACCTTGACCCCGGCGCGCACGGAAATGTTCGGGCGGATCGCCAGGATGTCGAGCGAGGGGTTGTTGTAGGGGCCGTTGAAGCGCGCAATGCCGGTTTCCACGTTCAGCGCCTGGCCCCAGGCGCGGTAGCGGCCCTGCACGGTGCGCACCTCGCCGGTGATGCGCGGCGGGGCGCTGGCAACGCTGCTGCCGCGCACCTGCAGTTCGCCTTCGAGCCGCGTGGTGATGCCAAAGCCCTGCAGCGCGAAGTCGCGCCCCAGGTTGAGCGTGACGGCAATGTCGGGCACCTTGGTGGTCTGGGCGCGGGCGGCGCTCTTGCCGGCTTTTTGCGCCTTGGCCGCGTTGGCCTTGTCGATGGCAACCGAGCGCACCACCACGTCGCTGCCCAGCTTGGGCGCCGAGGCCTCGGGCAGGATGATGGTGGCGCGGTCCACGGTCAGGTCGCCGCGCACGGTGATCTGGCCGTCCTTCAGGCCGGCGCGCAGGGTGCCGGACACGCTGGCCTGGCGGTCGGCGCGCACCAGCACCTGCAGCGCGCGCAGCTGCGCCGTGAAGTCGAGCGCAATGCCGGAATTGCCGGCCGCGCCGGCATTGCTGTCGGTGCCGGTGCCGGCAAGACCCCAGCGCAGGGTGCCGCTGCCCTGCAGGGTGCCGCCGTTCTGCGGTGGCGCGGTCAGGTTGCCGCTGTAGCCGATGATGCGCGCCTGGCTGCCCTGGCCGCCCTTGAGGCTCAGTTCGGTGATGTCGAGCTGGTTGCCGCGCAGCACGGCGCGCAGGCGCCCGTCCTTCAGGTCCACGCCGTCCAGCAGCGACTGCACCGTGATGCGGTCGGCGCCCAGCGTGCCCTGCCACTGCGGAGCGTTCAGGGTGCCGCTCAATGTGGCATCGGCGTCCAGCGTGCCGTGGATGCGCCAGCCGGGCGGGGCCAGGGCCGACCACACGCCCACATCGGGCAATCGGGCGCGCAGGCGGGCGTTCAAGGGCGTGTCGGGCGTCCAGGTCCAGCCGCCGTCCTGCTTGGTCAGCGTGCTGGTGGCGTTGGCTTCGGCCTGGCCGGCGCGTTCGCTGTCCCACTGCAGGCGTGCGCGCACCTGGCTGCCTTCGGCATTCAGTTCCAGCCGCGCCTGGCGCACGCCGGCGGCGGTGCCGCGTTCGGGCGCGGACGTGCTGCTGGTGGTCGCGGACTTGGGCTGGCTGCCGCTGCTGCGCACGGTGGTGACGGTGGCGGCCTCGCCGGTCAGCAGGCGCAGGTCGCCGCTGGTGCGTTCCAGCACGGCGCTGGCGCGCAGGCTCTCGCCCGCGTCCACGTCCCAGCGGCCGTTGAACACCAGGTTGCCCGAGATGCCAATGGCCTCCAGGGGCGAGGCTTGGCCCGGTGCGGTCAAGGCATCGACCCACGCCAGCGGCAGGCCGGTCAGTTCGCCCTTGGTCTGCAGCTGCACGGCGCCCCCGGCAGATTGCACCAGGCGCAGCGGCTGCCAGTTCACGGCCACGGTGCCGGGCACCGGGCCGCTGATGCGCGCCTGGCCGGGGCCGGTTTCCACCACAGTGCTGCCTGCCTTGCCATCGGCAGGCGGGCGCACGGTAATGGCCAGCGGCTGCTGCAGCTGCACGGCCCAGGTGCCGGGGCGGGCCGGGTCTTGCAGCTGCAATTGCAGCGCCGCCACATTGGCGCGCCACTGTGCGGCAGCGCCTGCCGAGGCCAGGCCACCGCTGAGGCGGGTGTTCAGGGTGGCGCGGCGTTCGCCCAGTTGCGCCTGGCCGTCCAGCGACAGGCTGGCCTGCGCCAGCGAGCCGGACAGCTCGGCGTTCAACCGGCTGAGCTGGATGCGCGTGGCGGCCACGCTGTCCTTGGGCGGTGGCAGGGCAATGTCCATGCGGGGGGCGGTCAGGGTGGCCTGCAGCGTGAACGGGGTGTCGCCGCGCACCGGTTTGGGCGCTGCCGCGCCAGTGCCGCCGCCAGCGCTTTGCAGTTGCTGCTGCAGGCTGCGCAGGCCGCCGCGCCAGCGTGCGTTCAGCCGTGCCTGGCCCTGCAGGTCAGTGCCTTGCAGGGCGGTGCCCATGCCGGGCAGCGACTGCAGCCAGTCCTGCACGCGCTCGGCCGAGGCGATGTTGAGCTTCAGTTCGCCATTGCCATCGGCCTGGCCCAGCTGGCTCTGGGTGCTGGCGGTGGCGCCCGGCACGGTCAGGGCCACGTTGCCGCTGACCGCCAGGGCGTCGTCCAGCGTGACTTCGATCTTCTGGCCGCGCAGTTGCGCCTGCAGCGCGTCCACGTCCAGCTGTTGCAGGGTCAAAAGCGGGGCATTCCACAAACCATTGGCGCGCACGCTTTCAATGCGCAGCGGGGCGCTGGTGGCCTTGCCCGTCTTGCCTGCCTTGCCGGCTTTGGCGGTGCGCACCGGCGCCGCGCGGCCACTGGCACGAAGGTCGGCATTGAAGCGCACCGCGCCGCCGTCCATCTGCGCACTCAGCTGGCCATTGACAGGGGCCGCGTCCAGCCGGGTGTGCAGCGCGGCAGGGTTCAGGGCCTGCACTTCGGCGCTGCCTTCCACGGCGCCGCTGGCAACTGTGTAGACACCCTGCGCAGTGATGCGGCCATTGCCCACCCGCACTTCGGCCTGTGGAATGCGCCACTGCTCGCCGTCGTAATCGGCCTGGGCGTCCAGACCGCTGACCGGCAGCCGGCCCTGGTCCCAGGGGCCAGGCACACCGTTCTGCAGCTGCGCCGCCACCTGCCAGCCGCTGCCCTCGGGGCCGGCCTGCACGCTGCCTTCCAGCGCGGTGACGGGGGCCTGCGGCCACAGCAACGCCAGGTTCAGCGCACGCAGGTCGGCGCTGGCCTTCAGCAGTGGCTGCACGGCCCAGGGCGCGATCTCGGCCTGTACATCGGCCTGCATGGGGTTGGCGGGCAGGTCTGCAAGAGCGGTGCCGCTGGCGGCCGGTTGGGCCGGTTTGGCGGGTGTCCGGGCAGCGATCTTGCCTGCCATGGCTTTGGCCAGCGCCTGGGCACGGCCCTGTTCGCCCATCGCATCGCCGGCATCGCCGGCCTTGCCGGTGCCCATGTCGGTGCCTGGCGGGCGCAGCTGCGCCAGCACCTGCAGGCGGGCCGCTTCGGTGGCCAGGGTGCCGTTCACGGTGGCGTGGGCCGACAGCTCCAGCGGCCGGTCGCTGCCCGGCGTTTCGGTGCGCACCTGGCCGTCCAGCTGTGCCTGCAGCGCCATGGGGGCGAGCGCCTGCAGCGTGGCGTCCAGGCGGTAGTGGCCCTGGGCCAGGTCCACGCCGTCCACCTTCAGGGTGTGCTGCACGCGGTCGTAGCGGTAGCGGCCCGACAGCGCACGCGCTTCCACCGGCGGCGGGCCGGCCCATTCGATCAGGTCAATCTGGAA
>JAGOCN010000273.1 GCA_017998735.1 Giesbergeria sp. | reverse complement strand
CCGCGCTGCAGCAAGCACAAGGCCGCGCCCAGCGCCTGAGCGACAGCGTGGCGCTGTCTGTCGCCCTGGGTGGGTTTGAGGGTGAAAACCGGCCCTAAGCCTTATGCAGCAAGCGCAAGCAGCTATGGTTTTTGAAAATTTTGGCATTCATTCTGCCAGCGCCTGGGGCAGCCACAGGCGCAGGCGGGCGCCGCCCAGCGGCGCGTCCAGCACCTCGATGCGCCCGCCGTAGGTGTGCGCCAGGGTGCGCACAATGTCCAGCCCCAGGCCACTGCCGGGGCGCTGCTCATCGAGCTGCACGCCGCGCGCAAACATGCGCTGGCGCAGCTCGGGGGCAATGCCGGGGCCGTCGTCGTCAATGGTGAAGCACAGCTGGCCGTCGGCGCACTGCACATCCACCTGCACCTGCTGGCGCGCGGATTTACCGGCGTTGTCCAGCAAGTTGCCCAGCATTTCGTACAGGTCGGGCTCCTCGCCGCGAAACAACCCGGCCTGGGCACCTTCGGCCACGCTGAACTGCACCTGCCGCCCGGCGTGCAAGCGGGCCATGGTGCGCACCAGCGCCTGCACGATGGGCAGCGCGGGCGTGGCCAGGCCGGTAGCGCGCACTGCAGCGGCGGCGCGCGCACGGGCCAGGTGGGCATCGACCTGGCGGCGCGCGCTGGCCACCTGCTCACTCACCAGCTGCGCCAGTGGGCCGGGGTCTTGCGCCGCGGCGTTGGCCAAAATGGTCAGCGGGGTGTTCACGGCATGGGCCAGGTTGCCTGCCTGGGTGCGGGCGCGCTGCACCATGTCGGCGTTCTCGCGCAGCACGTGGTTGAACTCGGCCACCAGCGGTTGCAGCTCTTGCGGAAACTGCCCCGCCAGCTGCGCGGCCTGCCCAGCGCGCACAGCCGCCAAACGGGTGCGCAGCAGCTGCAGCGGGCGCAGCGCCAGGTGCAATTGCAGCACCACCGCCAGCGCCAGCCCCAGCGCCAAGATGGCCAGCGCCATGCCCAGCAAGCGGGTAAAGCGCTGCAACGGCTCGGCAATCAGCGCCTCGTCGCCAGCCACCACCAGGCGCAGGGGCGGGGCGTCGTCTTCGGGCAGCTGCAGCGTGCGCACCACGGCCAGCAGGGTGTGGCCCTCGGCGCCGGACAACGACAGCACCTGGTCCCCCCGGGCGGCTGGCTCTAGCGCGGTTGGCGGCACGCTGAGCACCTGGTCCCACAGCGAACGCGAGCGCGCCAGCCCTGGCTGGGGGTTGGCGCCCAGGCGGTCAATCTGCCAGTACAGGCCCGACAGGGGTTGCTGCAGGCGGGCATCGGGCTGGTGCTCCACGCGCACACGCCCGCCGGGCAGGCTGTCGATGCTGCCGCTCAGAGCGTCGAGCTGCACCACCAATTGCTGCTGCAGTTGCTGGGTGATGTGTTCGCGCAGCAGCGCGCGCAAGCCCCAGCCCGCCAGCAGCACGCTCAGCAGCACCCAGGCCAGGGTGCCCGCCAGCAGGCGCAGGCGCAGCGAGTCGCGCGCCCAGGCGCTCATACAGCGGCGCTGGGATCGACCAGCCGGTAGCCCAGGCCGCGCACGGTCTCGATGCTGCCCTCGGGCAGCTTTTTGCGCAGGCGCGCAATGAACACTTCAATGGTGTTGGAGTCGCGCTCGCTGTCGTCGGGGTACAGGTGCTCGGCCAGTTCGGTGCGCGAGAGCACTTCGCCCTTGCGCTGCATGAGGTGGGACAGCAGTTTGTATTCATGGCTGGTGAGCACCAGCGGCTGGCCGCGCAAGAGCACGCGCGCCTGGCTGGTATCCACAACAATGTCCCCGCACTGCCACTGCGCGCTGGCGTGCTCGCCCAGGCGGCGCAGCAGCGCACGCAGGCGCGCCAGCAGCTCTTCCATGTGAAAGGGTTTGGCCAGGTAGTCGTCGGCACCGGCGTCCATGCCTGCCACTTTTTCTTGCCAGCTGCTGCGCGCCGTGAGGATCAGCACCGGCATGGTGCGCCCGGCCGCACGCCAGCGCCGCAGCACCGACAGGCCATCGAGCAGCGGCAGCCCCAGGTCGAGCACCACAGCGTCAAAGTCTTGTTCTTCGCCCAGAAAACAGGCCTCGCGCCCATCGGCTGCACGCTCTACGGTGTGGCCCGCAGCGGCAATCGCCTGGGCCAGTTGCTCGGCCAGCGTGGGTTCGTCTTCCACCACCAGAATGCGCATATTCAGTCCCGCTCTTTGCGTTTGATGGAGAGCAGCTTGCCGTCCACCGCATCCACCTTGAGCTTGGCCATGCGGCCATCGGCTTGCAGCAGACGGATTTCATAGATGTAGCGGCCATCGTCGTGCTCGAACTCGATTTTCAGCACCTGGCCGCGCTGTTCGCGCTCGATTTTGTCCAGCACCTGGCGCAGCGGCAGCACACGGCCTTGCTCCAGGGCCTGGCGCGCTTGATCGTGGTCGCGCGCATCGTCATCGGCGCGCACGGCGGGCGCCAGGGCGCCGCACAGCGCACCCACCAGCAGCGCCTGGCGGGCCAGACGCCGCCCCAAAGAGACAACAACACAGGGCATGGCGCAAGGTTATACGCCGCGCAAGCTGAACACGCGATGAACAGCGCCTTCAGCATTCGTTCAGCCTGCTTTTTCCACAATCTGCTCCATGCCAGGGCGCTGTGCTCTGGTGCCACACCCCTCCATCCTCAACCTTCAGGAGTTTGACCATGACCACCACCGCCGCCACCACCCTTCGCCGCCGCCTCAGCCTGGCCGCCGCTGCTGTGTGCCTGCCCCTGTCGATCGGCGTGGCGATTGCCCAAGCGCCCACCCAGGCAGAGATTTCCGCCCCAGCCACTTCCGCCAGCGTGACCACCGACGCTCCCAACAGCAGCAGCGCCAAGCTGTTGAGCATTCGCGACATTTACGACCGCGTGGACGCCGCAGGCTACCGCCAGGTGCGCGAGATCGACCTTGACCATGGCCGCTATGAAGTGAAGGCGCTGAACCCCCAGGGCCAGTCAGTGAAGCTGTACGTGAACGCGCACAGCGGTGCCATTGAACAGGTACGCCACCGCTCGAACGACTAAACCCCGCCGCAGCCCCGCCCCAGCGTCCACCACGCCCACCGCCCTACAAGAAAGGATGTTTCCCATGCGTATCCCCCTCGTTCTCGCCACCTGGCTGGCAGCCCTCACCGCCGCCTGGCTGGCCGTGGCACCGGCTGACCTGGGCCTGTGGCCGCTGGTGGATGCGCAAGGCGTGGCCAGCGGCTGGTGGCAACTGCGCCAGCACGCCATCACTCTGAGCGGCCTGTGGAGCATCGGCCTGATGAGTTTGACCATGGTGCTGGCGCTGCGCCTGCCCCTGCTGGAAGGCCCGCTGGGCGGCATGGACCAGGTGTACCGGCTGCACAAGTGGGCGGGCATTGGCGCGGCGCTGGCCGCCATCGCCCACTGGGGCGCCAAAGAAGGCAGCGACATCCTCAAAGCCCTGTGGGGCCGTGCAGGCCGCCCGCCGCGCGAAGAGTTGCTGGCCTGGTTCACCGACCTGCGCAGCCCCGCCAAAGACATCGGTGAATGGGCGTTTTACCTGCTGCTGGCCATGGTGGCCCTCACCTTGCTCACACGCCTGCTGGCCTACCGCCCCTGGCGCGTGCTGCACCGCGCCATGCCGCTGATTTACCTGGCCCTGGCCTTGCACAGCGTGGTGCTGTTGCCCGCCAGCCTGTGGGCTGCGCCTCTGGGCTGGCTGATGGGCGGCTTGATTGCGCTGGGCAGCCTGGCCGCGCTGTGGTCGCTGGCAGGCTGGGTGGGGCTGCGCCGCACGCACAGTGGGCACATCCACAGCGTGCGGG
>JAGOCN010000021.1 GCA_017998735.1 Giesbergeria sp. | reverse complement strand
GCGGACGAGGCGCGCAGCAGCAAGATGGTGTTCATCGGCATCGACCTGCCGCGCGACATTCTGGTGCAGGGACTGGAGCAGTGTCTGGTCTGAACAAAGACCGGGTGCTGCCCGGCATTTGTGGCTATGCTGCACTGCCTGGAGACCTGCCGGTGCGTGTGGCTACAATCGCGGCCCGGTGAACACAGGGGTTTGCCACGCATTTCTGCCCGCCCGCCTGCCACAGTGCGGACGCGGGCCTGCATGTTCTGTGAGGAGACAGGAATTGAAAGCTGAAACCAGCAAGTCCAAGGCAACCGCCACTGCCGCTGCCAAGGCAAAGACGACCGCAGCCCCCGCTGCTGCCGCCAAGGTGCCAGCGAAATCTGCTGCACGCAGCACGCCCCAGGCCGCAAAGCCTGCTGCCGCTCCTGTTCCGGTGGCTGCCGCGCCTGCGGCCGGCAGCGCGCAGATGCCTGTGCGCAGCACCCGGCCTTCTTCCCGTCTGGCGCAGCTGACCGTGCCGTCCATGGCGCAGTCGGTGGCTTCCAATGCGGCCAAAGCCAGCTACACCAACACCATGCCCGCCACCCAGCAGATTCCCACCCCTGCTGCAGCGCTGCCCAAGGACGCCAAGCTGGCCAACAACTGGCAGACCAAGGCGCCCCAGGAGCTGAGCGATGCCGAGGTGCTGGCCATGCCGGACGGCGAATACATGAACACCCAGCAGATGGCGTTCTTCCGCCACAAGCTGGTGCTGCTCAAGCAGGACATCCACCAGAGCGCCGGCCAGACGACGGAAAACCTGCGCGAGGACACCGTGGTGGTGCCCGACCCGGCAGACCGCGCCACCATCGAGGAAGAGCATGCGCTGGAGCTGCGCACCCGCGACCGCGAACGCAAGCTGCTCAAGAAGATCGAGCAGTCCATCCAGCGCATCGATGAGGGCGACTATGGTTACTGCGACGAAACCGGCGAACCCATCGGCGTGGGCCGCCTGCTGGCGCGCCCGACCGCCACGCTGTCGCTGGAAGCACAGCAGCGCCGCGAACTCAAGCAGAAGATGTTTGGCGACTGAGCCGCCTGCACTGTGCAAACGGACCGCTGCCTTCATCCCTGAGTCTGTATGAGCAAGGACGAAACCCCCTCTTCCCGCGGACTGCTGTCCAAGATGGTGCGTTTCGTGCGCAACCCCACGGTCAACTGGAACGAGGTCGATTCCATCGAGGCAGAGCGCGACAGCCAGTACAGCAAGCAGGTGCTCAAGGACATGCTCGAGCGCAAGCGGCGCAACGATTTCATCCGCCGCCGCGAGTTTGACCAGCTGCGCAAGATACGCCAGCGCGATGCGCTGAACCCCAGCCAGCGTCCGGACGAGCCGCTGGCGCGCATCTCCATGTTCCACAGCACGCTGACCTCTCCCGGCGAGCGCGCGGTCACCATGCGCAAGATCGACGAGATCGAGGCGCAGATGTCGAAGATGTGGTGGAAAGGACCGGGCGCGCCCCCGTCTGCGCCCGGCAAGGGCGGTGCCGAGCCGGCGCCGTCTTCGCATGCCTTTGCCCCCACGGTGCCGGTGTCCCTGCAGGCGCCGCTCCAGCCTGGCGGCGGGCCTGCACGCCGCAAAGTGGGCGCCAGCGGCCTGTCCCTGGCCGCCATCCAGGCTGCCAAGCCCGAAGAATTTTTGCAGGCTGCCGTGCAGCAGCCCGCGCAGCCTTCACCGCCGGCGCAGCCGGCGGATGCCAAACCGTCGCCATTGCCGCCGGTGGTTTCCCAGCCCGAATTTGTGCACCACCCCGATCTGGAAGAAGCCGCCATCCGCTTTGCCAATGGCGACAGCGAAGGGGCCGAGGCCAGCTTGCGTGAAGTGCTGGAGCAGCAGGACAGCGAAGCCGGGCCTGGACAGTTCGAGGTCTGGATGACGCTGTTCGACCTGTACCGCGCCACCGGCCAGCAGGAGCGTTTTGATGCGGCCGCGCTGGAATTTGCCGGGCGCTTTCACCGCTCGGGACCGCTGTGGTTTTCCCTGCCCGAGCAGCTCGGGCTGGCCGCGCTCGATTCTGAGCCGGCACTGCAGGGCCAGCAAAGCGAGCGGGTCTGGAACTGTCCTTCGCAGCTGACCGCGCAGTCGGTGGCTGCCCTGCATGCGTGGCTGGAACGCAACCAGCCGCCCTGGACCCTGGTCTGGAGCCGCCTGGTTTCCATGGACGAGGGTGCGCTGCCGGCCCTGACCGACCTGTTTCTGCGCTGGGCCGACCAGCCCGTGCACCTGGTCTTTGCCGATGCACAGGTGCTGCATGCACTGCTGCAGTCGCACACCGTCTCGGGCGAGCGCGACAGCAACCCGCAGTGGTGGCGCATGCGCATGGCGGCGCTGCGTTTCATGAACCAGCCCGATGCTTTTGAAATGGTGGCGCTGGACTACTGCGTGACCTACGAGGTCTCGCCCCCGTCGTGGCAGATACCGAAATGCACCTACCGCGACAGCGCCGATGCAGAGCGCCCTGAAGAGAACGCCAGCGCGCTGGCGCCTGAGGCAGGCAGCAGTGCGGCTGCAACCAGCTCCCCCGTGCAGGGCACACCGGCACAGAAACCCTGGGGCGAACCGTCCATGCTGTCCGGCCATTTCGCAGGCACGCAGACGCCGCAGGGGCTGCAAGGCCATGTCGAGGGCGATGCGGGCGAGTTGCTGGACGCCCTGGCCATCGAGGGCGACAGTGCCGCCACGGCCGTGCTGCACATCGACTGCGCGCGCCTGATCCGGGTGGATTTTGCCGCGGCCGGCTCGGTGCTCAACTGGGCTGCGCGCCAGCAGGCCCTGGGCCACACCCTGCGTTTCGAGCAGGTGAACCGCATGGTGGCGGTGTTCTTCAACATCATCGGCATCAACGAATACGCGGCAGTGCAGCCGCGCAAGGACTGAAGCGGTTCTTGCCGCTGTTCGGTGCTGCCCGCTATTCGCTGCAGTCCCAGGCTGCCGGAATGCACCAACGCCGGCCGTGCACTGCGGCACTGCAGCGCACGGGGCTTGCAAAGCGTTGCAGGCGTCCCCACATGCCGCCGCTATGGAACAATTTCACGGAACCACCATTCTCAGCGTGCGCCGCCAGACCCCGACCGGGGTGCAGGTGGCCATTGGCGGCGACGGCCAGGTGACGCTTGGCAACGTGGTCGTCAAGGGCACGGCGCGCAAGATCCGCCGGCTGCACCACGGCAAGGTCATTGCCGGTTTTGCCGGCGCCACGGCCGACGCCTTCACGCTGTTCGAGCGCTTTGAGGCCAAGCTGGAAAAGCACCAGGGGCACCTGGTGCGCGCCGCCATCGAACTCACCAAGGACTGGCGCACCGACCGCGTGCTGCGCCGGCTGGAGGCCATGCTGGCGGTGGCCGACCTGGAGGCGTCGCTCATCATCACCGGCAACGGCGATGTGCTGGAGCCCGAGCAGGGCATCGTTGCCATCGGCTCGGGCGGGGTGTATGCCCAGTCGGCCGCCAAGGCGCTGATCGAAAACACCGATCTGTCGGCCGAGGAGGTGGTGCGCAAGTCGCTCACCATTGCCGGCGAGCTGTGCATCTACACCAACCTGCACCACACCATCGAAACCCTCTGAATGCGTTCCGGCCACAGGCATTGCCATGTAAATCCAGGCAATGACCCCGTCGGCATGCTGTCCATGGCCGGTTTACTATCAAAATAATAGCTGCTGGCGCGTGCTGTACCTGCGCTGGAGGCTGATTTGACCCAAAGGTTTTGCATGTCTTCCATGACACCCCAGGAAATCGTTTCCGAACTTGACAACCACATCGTCGGCCAGGCGAGCGCCAAGCGCGCGGTTGCCATTGCCCTGCGCAACCGCTGGCGCCGCCAGCAGGTGCCGGACGCCCTGCGCCACGAGATCACGCCCAAGAACATTCTGATGATCGGCCCCACCGGCGTTGGCAAGACCGAGATTGCGCGCCGCCTGGCGCGGCTGGCGGACGCGCCGTTCATCAAGATCGAAGCCACCAAATTCACCGAGGTGGGCTATGTGGGCAAGGACGTGGACGCGATCATCCGCGACCTGGTCGAGATTGCGGTCAAACAGGAGCGCGAAACCGAGGTCAAGCGCATGCGCTCGCGCGCCGAAGACGCAGCCGAAGACCGCATTCTGGACGCGCTGATTCCGCCGGCGCGCAGCCACGACACGGCAACGGCCAGCGACAGCACGGCGCGCCAGGTGTTCCGCAAAAAGCTGCGCGAGGGCCTGCTGGACGACAAGGACATCGACATCGAAGTGGCCGAAGCGCGCCCGCAACTTGAAATCATGGGGCCGCAGGGCATGGAAGACATGGCCGAGCAATTGCGCGGCGTGTTCAGCCAGATGGGCCAGGACAAGCGGCGCACGCGCAAGCTGCCGGTTGCCGAGGCGCGCAAGCTTTTGATTGACGAAGAAGCCGGCAAGCTGGTGAACGAGGACGACATCAAGGCACGGGCGCTGCATGCCGCCGAGCAGAACGGCATCGTGTTTCTGGACGAAATCGACAAGGTGACTTCGCGCCAGGAAACGAGCGGCTCGGACATTTCGCGCCAGGGCGTGCAGCGCGATCTGCTGCCGCTGGTCGAGGGCACCACGGTGTCGACCAAGTACGGCATGGTGAAAACCGACCACATCCTGTTCATTGCCTCGGGCGCGTTCCACCTGTCCAAACCCAGCGACCTGATTCCCGAACTGCAGGGGCGCTTTCCGATCCGGGTGGAGCTCGATTCGCTGTCGGTGCAGGACTTTGAAGCCATCCTGCTGCAGACCCGTGCCTCGCTGGTCAAGCAGTACCAGGCGCTGCTGGCCACCGAAGGCGTGGTGCTGGAGTTTGCTTCCGAAGGCATCACGCGGCTGGCGCAGATTGCCTTTGAAGTGAACGAACGCACCGAAAACATCGGCGCCCGGCGCCTGTCCACCGTGATGGAGCGGCTGCTCGACGAGGTCAGCTTTGACGCCGCCCACCGCAGCGGCCAGACGCTGCACATCGACGCTGCTTATGTGAACGAACGCCTGCAGGCACTCAGCCAGGACGAAGACCTGTCGCGCTACATCCTCTGAGCCCAGACCTGGGTGCACCCTGCCCGGATTGCCCTGCTTTTGGTGCAACGCAGCAAATGAGGGCATTTCAGGCTGGCAGGCGGCACGCCGGCGCAGGCCTGGATGTTACAAATCCAGTGCCCTGCAAACTGCGCTAACTGGCGCTGCTGCAAGGGTTTGCATTTTTTCCGTGCTGTCCAGTCTGGCCTAAGCAGTTGATTCTGTTGCAAAAATCTGGTGCCCTTTCGCAGGGACGCAGGCCTTTGCTGCTACAGTGCAAAATTGTGCAATCAAGTGGTGGAAAGTGCCCCTGGACGCGCTTTTTGCGCAAAAGAGGTGAAATCAATCGGGGTGTATTTTTGTGTTCCAAGGGGCTTCATCGCTGAATCTGGACGGCAAGGGCCGGCTGTCGGTGCCAACGCGGCACCGCGAGGCGTTGGCCGCCGCTGCTGACGGCCAGATCACCATCACCCGGCACCCGCATGGCTGCCTGATGCTCTTTCCCCGCCCGGCCTGGGAACAATTCCGCGAAAGCATTGCCTGCCTGCCTGCTTCCGGGCAGTGGTGGAAGCGCATCTTTCTGGGCAATGCCATGGACGTGCAGATGGACGGCACCGGCCGCATTCTGGTGTCGCCCGAACTGCGCAAGGCGGCCGGCATCCAGCGCGACACATTGCTGCTGGGCATGGGCAACCATTTCGAACTCTGGGACCGGGCCACCTACGAAGCGCAGGAGGCCCTGGCCCTGCAGGGCGCCATGCCGGACGTCTTCAAAGACTTTTCTTTCTGAGGGCGCAGCCACGTGACACCGTTATCCATCCCATCCCTGCCAGCGCAGCCGCCGGCCTTGCTGCAGCACACCACCGTGCTGCTGGACGAGGCGGTGGAGGCAATGATGGGCAGCACCGCCCTGGCAGGCAACGGCACGCTGGTGGACGCCACCTTCGGGCGCGGCGGGCACAGCCGGCAGCTGCTGGCGCGCCTGGGCGCGCAGCACCGGCTGGTGGCCTTTGACAAGGACCCGGAAGCGGTGGCCGCAGCGCAGGCCATCACCGACCCGCGCTTTTCCATCCGCCACCAGGGCTTTCGCCACCTGGGTGAGCTGGGGCCGGCCAGCGTGGCCGGTGTGCTGCTGGACCTGGGCATCAGTTCGCCGCAGATCGACGCGCCCGAGCGCGGCTTCAGCTTCCGTTTTGACGGCCCGCTGGACATGCGCATGGACACCACACGCGGCCTGAGCGTGGCCCAGTGGCTGGCCACCGCCGAGGTCGGCCAGATTGCCGAGGTGGTGCGCGATTACGGCGAAGAGCGCTTTGCCGGCCCGATTGCCCGCGCCATCGTGGCGCGCCGCGACGAGCGTGGCCCGCTGCAGACCACCACCGAACTGGCCGAGCTGGTGGCCGGCGTGGTCAAGACCCGCGAAAAAGGCCAGAACCCGGCCACGCGCACCTTCCAGGCGCTGCGCATCTTCATCAACGCCGAGCTTGAAGAGCTGCAGCAGGCGCTGCAGGCCAGCCTGTCGGTGCTGCAGCCGGGCGGGCGGCTGGTGGTGATCAGTTTTCATTCGCTCGAAGACCGCATTGCCAAACAGTTCATTGCCGAGCATTCCAAAGAGGTGTACGACCGGCGCGCGCCGTTTGCGCCGCCCAGGGCCATGCTCTTGAACGCGCTCTCGCGCAGCAAGCCCGGCGCTGCCGAAGTGGCGGCCAACCCGCGCGCCCGCAGTGCGGTGATGCGCGTGGCAGAGCGCACCGGGGTGGCGGTGTGATGCGCCTGAACGTGTTGCTGCTGGCGATGGTGCTGGGCAGTGCGCTGCTGGTGGTGCGCACGCAGTACGAGTCGCGCGTGCTCTACACCGAGCTCGACCGTGCCGGGGTGGAGGCGCGCCGCCTGGAGCTGGAACACGAGCGCCTGCAGGTGGAAAAGCGCGCCCAGGCAACGTCGCTGCGGGTGGAGACGCTGGCGCGCGAGCAGCTCAAGATGCGCACCGCCACGCCGGCCATCACCCAGTACGTCACGGAAAACGTCGCTGCTTCTACTGCAACTGCTGCTGCGGCCGTTGCCACCGCTGCCCGCCCGGTGCAGGAGTTTCGGCCATGAGCCACCGCAGCGTTCTCTACACCTCCAGCCCGCTGCTGGCCAGCAAGACGCCGCTGTGGCGCAGCAAGTTCATCGTCGCCATGATCGCGCTCGGCTTTGTCGGCCTGGGGGTGCGTGCGGCCTATGTGCAGGTGATCAGCAACGACTTCTACCAGCGCCAGGGCGAGGTGCGCTTTGCCCGCACGCTGGAGATGCCGGCCAACCGCGGCAAGCTGCTGGACCGCAACGGGCTGATATTGGCCTCCAGCGTGCCGGCCGCCAGCATCTGGGCCATTCCCGAAGATGTGGACCACACCGACCCGCAGGTGGCCGCCCAGCTGCCGCAGCTGGCCAAGCTGCTGGACCTGCCGCTCAAGACGCTGACCGCCCGGCTGGCCGACGAAGACAAGACCTTTGTCTGGCTGCAGCGCCAGCTGGACTGGGATGTGGGCCAGCAGATTGCGGCGCTCAACATCAAGGGCATCTACCAGCGCAAGGAATACAAGCGCCAGTACCCTGAAGGCGAAGCGGCAGCGCACGTGGTCGGCTTCACCAACGTGGAAGACCGTGGCCAGGAGGGCATGGAGCTGGCTTTCAACGACCTGCTGGCCGGCAAGGCCGGTTCGCGCCGCGTCATCAAGGACCGCATGGGCCGCGTGGTCGAAGGCGTGGGCGAGGCCGTGCCGCCCATCGACGGGCGCGACATGCAGCTGTCGATCGACAGCAAGGTGCAGTTTTTTGCCTACCAGAAGCTGCGCGACCAGGTGATCTTGCACAAGGCCAAGGCGGGCAGCGTGGTGGTGCTGGACGCCGTCACGGGCGAGGTGCTGGCACTGGCCAACTACCCCAGCTATGTGCCCGACAAGCGCAAGAACCTGACCGGCGAGCAGCTGCGCAACCGTGCGCTCACCGACACGTTCGAGCCGGGCTCGACCATGAAGCCGTTCACCATCGGCCTGGCGCTCAACAGCGGGCGGGTGCGCCCCGGCACCAACGTCGACACCCGGCCAGGCCGCCTGACCATCACCGGCTCGACCATTTCCGATACGCACAACTACGGCGTGCTGACGGTGGAGGGCGTGATCCAGAAGTCGAGCAACGTGGGCACCACCAAGCTGGCCATGCAGATGCCGGCCAAGGAAATGTGGGAAACCTTTTCGGCGGCCGGCTTCGGGCAGAAACCGCAGATCACCTTTCCCGGCGCGGTGAGCGGCCGGTTGCGGCCCTACAAGACCTGGCGCCCCATCGAGCAGGCCACCATGTCCTATGGCTACGGCCTGTCGGCCAGCCTGTTCCAGATGGCGCGCTCGTACACCGTGTTTGCGCACGACGGCCAGATCATTCCGGCCACCATGCTCAAGCACGACCAGCCCGGCGTCGGTGTGCCGGTGTTCTCGCCGCGCACCGCCGCCGAGGTGCGCAAGATGCTGCACATGGCCGCCGGCCCCGGCGGCACCGGCCAGCGCGCGCAGACACAGGGCTATTCGGTGGGCGGCAAGTCGGGCACGGCGCGCAAGCAGGTCGGCAAAAGCTATGCCTCGGGCAAATACCGCGCCTGGTTTACCGGCATGGCGCCCATCGACAAGCCGCGCATCATCGTTGCCGTGATGATCGACGAGCCCAGCAACGGCACCTACTACGGCGGCACGGTGGCCGCCCCGGTGTTCAGCGAGGTGGTGCAGCAGACGCTGCGCGCCATGGGCGTGCAGCCCGACATGGAAGTCAAGCCGCAGATCGTGGCCAACCCGGTGGAGGAGCCGCTGTGAGCGCATTGCACCTGCTTGAAAACGCCGGCGCCGCAGTGCAGTGGCTGCGTGCGCAAACCGGCAATGGCACCGGCACGCTGCAGACCGACAGCCGCCAAGTAGCGCCGGGCGATGCCTTCATCGCCTGGCCGGGCGCCAGCGCCGATGGCCGTGCGCATGTGCCGGCGGCGCTGGAGCGCGGGGCCGCAGCCTGCCTGGTCGAGCACGCAGGCGCGCAAGCCTTTCATTTTTCCGACGCCCGGCTGGCGTCGCTGGCCGGGCTGAAGGCCGCCACCGGGCACATTGCCGCAGAGTGGTTTGGCCAGCCGTCGCAGGCGCTGGACCTGGTGGCCTTCACCGGCACCAACGGCAAGACCAGCAGCGCCTGGTGGCTGGCTTGTGCGCTATCAAAATGTGAGCTGCTGGCGCAGGCTCCGTCTGCCCTGGTGGGCACTTTGGGCATGGGAATGGTGCAGGGCGCCACGCCGCGGCTGGAGGGCACCGGCATGACCACGCCCGACCCGGTGCGGCTGCAGCGTGCGCTGCGCCAGTTTGTGGACGCCGGCGTGCGCAGCTGCGCCATCGAGGCCTCGTCCATCGGCCTGGCCGAACACCGGCTGGCCGGCACGCACATCCGCGTGGCAGCTTTCACCAATTTCACGCAGGACCACCTGGACTACCACACCGGCATGGACGATTACTGGCAGGCCAAGGCAACGCTGTTTGACTGGCCCGGCCTGCAGGCAGCGGTCATCAACACCGACGACGCTCATGGCGCTGCGCTGCACACCGCGCTGGCCGGGCGCGGCCTGGACTTGTGGAGCGTGTCGCTGCGCCCCGGCGCACGCCTGCACGCCGAGGGCATTGCCTTCGAGGGCGCCGGCCTGTGCTTCACGGTGGTGGAGGGCGCTGAGCGATGCCGCCTGCAGACTGCCGTGATCGGCGCCTACAACGTCTCGAATTTGCTCGGTGTGCTGGCCGCGATGCGCGCCTTGGGCGTGCCGCTGGCGCAGGCGGTGCAGGCCTGCAGCGGCCTGCAGCCGGTGCCCGGCCGCATGGAGCGCATTGCAGAGGCCGGCATGCCGCTGGTGGCGGTGGACTATGCCCACACGCCCGACGCGCTGGCACAGGCGCTGCAGGCGCTGCGCCCGCTGGCAGGCGAGCGCGGTGGCCGGCTGTGGTGCGTGTTTGGCTGCGGCGGTGACCGCGACAGCAGCAAGCGCCCGTTGATGGGCGCCATCGCCCAGCGCCATGCCGATGCGGTGCTGGTGACCAGTGACAACCCGCGCAGCGAAGACCCGGCGCAGATCATCCACCAGGTGCTGCTGGGCACGGTGGCCGGCACCACGGTGCGCGCTGAACCTGACCGTGCCGCCGCCATTGCGCAGGCGCTGGCCGAAGCCGGTGCGCACGACGTGGTGCTGATTGCCGGCAAGGGCCACGAGGACTACCAGGAAACCGCTGGTTTGCGCCGGCCGTTTTCCGACCTGGAACAGGCCCGCACGGGGCTGCAGGCGCGGGCCGCCGGGCTGGAGGGCGCTGCGCCATGACGACCCCGAACACCACAACAACAAAAACAGCAACGATGCATGCAGACCCTTGCCTTCCGACTGCACCGCTGATGGCGCTGCAACAGGCCCATGCCTGGATTGCCGTGCGCGAACCGCAGGCCCGCCTGGTGGGCGCGGGCAGCACCGCGCTGCTGCGCGTCCACACCGACAGCCGCAGCGTGCAGCCGGGCGACCTGTTTGTGGCGCTGCAGGGCGAGCGTTTTGACGCCCATGCCTTTGTGCCGCAGGCGCAGGCTGCCGGCGCTGCGGCCGCGCTGGCGCATGGGGGTCTGGCAGAGGCAGGTCTGGCCGGCATCGAGGTGCCCGACACCTTGCGCGCATTCGGCGCGTTGGCGGCCGGCTGGCGGGCGCAGTTCAGTTTGCCGCTGGTGGCGGTGACCGGCAGCAATGGCAAGACCACCGTGACGCAAATGGTGGCGTCCATTTTTGCCGCGCACGCGGGCGACGCCGCACTGGCCACGCAGGGCAACTTCAACAACGCCATCGGCGTGCCGCACACGCTCTTGCGCCTGCGCGCAGCGCACCGCCTGGCGGTGGTCGAGCTGGGCATGAACCACCCCGGCGAGATTGCCTACCTGGCCGGTCTGGTGCAGCCCACGGTGGCGCTGGTCAACAACGCGCAGCGCGAGCACCTGGAATTCATGCACACCGTGCAGGCGGTGGCGGAAGAAAACGGCGCCGTGTTCGCTGCCCTGTCACCGGACGGCGTGGCGGTGTTTCCCGCCGATGACGACTACACGCCGCTGTGGCACGGCCTGGCCGGGGCGCGCCGCTGCCTCACTTTTGGCGCGGGTGGCGATGTGCAGTGCGCCCGGGCCGACTGGCAGGGCGGCGCCTGGCAGCTGCGGGTGGCCACGCCGCAGGGCGGTTTTTCCTGCCAGCTTGCGATTGCCGGTCGGCACAACGTGCGCAATGCGCTGGCGGCCACCGCCTGCGCACTGGCCACAGGCGTGCCGCTGGCGGCCATTGCCCAAGGGCTGGCAGCGTTTGCACCGGTCAAGGGACGCTCGCGCGCATTCAGCGTGCAGCGCAGCACCGCTTCGGGTGTTTCTGCCGCCCATGCCAACAACGCCAACGCCAACGACACCATCACCGTGGTGGACGACAGCTATAACGCCAACCCCGATTCGGTGCGCGCTGCCATCGAGGTGCTGGCCGAGCTGCCGGCGCCGCGCCTTTTGGTGCTGGGCGACATGGGCGAGGTCGGCGACCAGGGCCCGCAGTTCCATGCCGAGGCCGGCGCACACGCCCGCCATAGCGGCATCGAGCAGCTGTTCACGCTGGGCGCGCAATCGGCGCACGCTGCCCGTGCCTTTGGCGCGGCGCGGCATTTTGACAACATGGCACTGCTGCAGGCAGCGGTGCGCGAGACGCTGCCCGGCCTGGGCAGCGTGCTGGTGAAGGGATCAAGGTTCATGAAGATGGAACAAGTGCTGCAGGCGCTGGAATCGCTGGAAGCGCTGGAGGTGCTGGAGGTGCTGGCCGTGCCCGCAGCTTCCGCCGCAGACACAAACAACGCTGCGCAGAAGGGCTTGCATGTTGGCAGCGCGCACTGAGTTTTCGGGCATGTGCCTGTCTGATGTCACGGGTGCCGCATGCTGATGGAGCTGGCCCAGTGGCTGCAGGGACTGTCGCCCGAGTTCGGTTTTTTCCGGGTGTTCCAGTACCTGACGTTCCGTGCCGTGATGGCCGCGCTGACCGCACTGCTGATTGGCCTGGTTGCCGGCCCGCCCGTCATCCGGCGCCTGACCGAGCTGAAGATCGGCCAGCCGATCCGCACCAACGGCATGGAAACGCACCTGGTCAAAAGCGGCACACCGACCATGGGCGGGGTGCTGATCCTGATGGCCATCACCATCTCCACCTTGCTGTGGTTTGACCTGTCGAACCACTTTGTCT
>JAGOCN010000272.1 GCA_017998735.1 Giesbergeria sp. | reverse complement strand
GTCCATGCTGGGCATCGGCGCGCTGCTGCAGGCTTCGGCCAGCGCGCTGCTGGTGCTCAAGTGGGTGGGCGGCGCCTACCTGGTGTGGCTGGGCGTGCAGCTGTGGCGTGCCCCGCCGCTGCAGCTGCAGGCCGTGGCCGGCGCACCGCATCCAGCCCGCAGCCAGCTGTTTCGCCAGGGGCTGTTGGCAGCAGTGTCGAACCCGAAGGCATTGCTGTTCTACGGCGCCCTGCTGCCCCAGTTTCTGGACCCGGCGCGCAGCCTGTGGCTGCAGTTTGCGGTCATGGCGGGCACGTTTGTGCTGATCGAATGCGCGGTCGAATGCCTGCTGGCCCGGCTGGCGCACCGCATCCGCCCGGCGCTGCAGCGTTTTGGCAAGCGCTTCAACCGCATCTGCGGCGGCGCCTTTGCCGCCATGGGCGTGGCGCTGCCGCTGGCGCGCTGAGCTGCATGCGCCGGCACCACTGCACCCACCCAATGCCAGGAACAGGACCGGAAATGCCCACAGACGGTTTGCCGCTGCGCGTCCTGCGCCAGCTGCTGCTGGACGACACATCCGGGCCAAGCCATTTCAGTGCTGCCAGCGGCATGTGGATTGCCGACGACACCCTGTATGCCGTGGCGGACGACGAGCTGGTGCTGGGCGTGTTTTCTCTGCAGGACGACCGGCCTGGCCAGACCCTGCCGCTGCTGGCAGGCGCCTTGCCTGCAGCAGCAAAGGCGCGCAAGGCCGCCAAGCCGGACTTTGAAAGCCTGACCTGCCTGCCTGCCTGCGCCAGGCATCCCCACGGGGCATTGCTGGCGCTGGGCTCGGGCTCGACCCGGCAGCGCCAGCGCGGCGTGCTGTGGCCTTTCACTGGCCCGCAAGAGCTGTCCGGCACGCCGCAGGTGTTTTGCCTGCTGCCCCTGTATGCGCCCCTGGCGCCGCATTTTGCCGACCTGAACATCGAGGGCGCCGTGGTGCAGGGCCAGGTGCTGAAGCTCTGGCACCGGGCCAACAAGACCCACCGCACAAACGCCGTGATCGAATACCGCCTGTCCGACCTGCATGCCACGCTGGACGGCGCAGCCGGTGCGCGCGCCCTGCAGCCCCAGCGCATCGACCCCTACGACCTGGGCGACGTTGCAGGCGTGCCTCTGGCCTTTACCGATGCCTTTGCACTGGACAACGGCGATTGCCTGTTCACCGCCGTGGCAGAAAACACCAGCGACAGCTACCGGGACGGCGAATGCGTGGCTGCCGTGATCGGCCTGATCGACCGGCAGCGCCGGTTGCGCTGGATGCGGCCCGTCACACCCACCTTCAAGCTCGAAGGCATCAGCGCAAAAGTGGTCGGTGACCAGTTGCGGATTCGCCTGGTCAGCGATGCCGATGACCGCAGTGCGCCGGCGCAGTTGCTGGAAACGCATGTGCCCTGCAGCGCCATGGACTGAGCTGCGAACTGTGTGCAGCACCGGGTGCGGGGTGGCATTGCACCGCCTGTTTTATTTGCTGCGCGCCACGGCCAAGGCAGACTGTGCACACGACAGCCGCCAGCAACCCTGGCCCACCAACAAAGGAAACCCCCATGCAACTGCCTACCTGTCTAGCCTCCATTGCCCTGCTGGCAAGCGCCATCGGCACCCCCGTTCTGGCCGGGGGCCAGCAGCACAGCCCAGCGCCAGAGCGCCTGCCCGCCGCCGAGCAGCACGCTAAAAAAGACCTGGTGGACCAAGGCATGCAGGTGGTGCCGCACGGTGCCGCTGCCGGCGCGTTGGGCCATGGCTGGCGCTATTTCAGCGACCCGGCAGCGCGCCGTGCCGTCGTGATCAGCCCGCAGGAGGACTATTACTACAGCCGCGGCAAGGGCCTGCACTGGGTTGCTGCCAAGCAGCTGTAAAGCGGTCTGGCCCTGAATTTTCATTAAAAAGTGGCTTCAGCGCATATGCAGATTGCGCCAGAAGCTATTTTTTTGATAGCAAAATACAGCGACTTCTGTTGAAAGGCTTCGGGCTGGTCAGGGCATGGATGCTCTGGTGCATTCATCAGGCACGTCAAGCGCTTTTTGCTGTGTGCGGGCTGTACTTTTGGCTTGCAAACCCTGCGGTAAACGGCTGCTGGAGGTGCATTGCCGATGGTTCATGCCAAAGCTGATGCACGTCAGGAAATGCATGTTCCAAAGTGTTTACAATGGATTTTTGTAACAATTGGAAATAAAAAATGCGTTCTGTTTTTTCTCTTATGGCAGCTTCGGCTTTGCTGGCAGCTTGCGGTGGCAGCGACGACAACAACAACGGTGCCGGCAACAACCCCGGAACCACTGTTCCTGCCAAAGGTTTCCTGACATCTGCCAATTACGTGGGTGTGGCCCAGACGGCCCTGCAAACCAATGCCTATGTGCTCAACATCAGCGACCTGGTTTTTGGTGTCCAGGTCACCGACCCGCAGATGCTGGTGAAACTGGGGCAGGAGCCGCTGCGCAGGTTGTGGCGCACTGCGGATGCCAAGCCCCCGCAGGCCCTGGGTGTGGTGGAAATTGAAGAAGAACCCTGCGACGGTGGCGGCAAGCAGGTGTTTGAATACAACGATGCCAACAACAACGGGGTGGAAGACGCGGGCGACTCCATCACCCTTGCTGCGCAGTCCTGCTCTCTGGGCAATGTGGTTCTCAACGGCCAGGCCAGGGTCGTCCTGAACAGCATTTCCGGCGACTCCGAAAGCTACCCGTTCAGTTTTTCGGGCACCATTTTCTACAACAACCTGAGCCTGGAAGCGCCCGGCGAACGCATCAGCAGCAACGGCACCATGTCCGTGAACTTTTCTGCCCCGAGCGAAGATTTTGAAGACTACACGCTGCGCGCTCCCTCGTTTTCTGTGACCAGGGTTCTGGGCGGCAAGACCAGCACCCAGACGCTGCAGAACTACGAGGTGTCCTTGAAGGCGCGTCCTGCTTCGCGCCAAGACCAGCTTTACACCTCGTCGGTTGGCGGCACGCTGGTGGACACGGCGCTGGACGGGCAAAGCCTGGCGGTCAGGACGACCCTGCCTTTTGAGCGCCTGAGCAGCCAGCCATATGCGAACCGCGGTGAAATCACCGTTACCGACCGCACTGGTGCCAAGGTTCGCGCCACGGTCACCAGTGCCACCACGGTAACCATCGATCTGGACGCAGATGCCAACGGCAGCTATGAGACCAGCGTGAACAAGCTCTGGAGCGAGCTTTTTTGAGCGCTTTTGCCATCCACGTTCTGTGCAATGCAAACCGCGGTGGCCCCCCACCGACCAGTGGTCGCAGGGGGCAGCACACACTGCGCCTGTGGCATGTGCTGGTGGCATGTGCATGGGGCTTGGCGGGCCCTGCCATGGCCGCAGACTGCAGCGCACCTGTGCTGGGGGCGCTGGTCGGTGCAGAACGCAGCCAATGGCAGGAATTCAATGCCCAGGGCCGCTCTCTGTTGCGTGAGGAGGGAACGCTCAGGACAGTAGGGTTGCAGCTGGCCGGGCGCTGCCGTGCAGTGGAGTGGTCCGCACGCTGGACTTTAGGCCAGGGACAGCGCGACTACGACGGCAGAACCAGCACCGGGGCGCTGTTCCAGACGCGCAGCCACCTGCAGGCACAGCACTTGGCGCTGCAGGGCTGGCTGCCAGTGCATACGCATTGGTCTGTGGGAGCGCAGCTTGGCTACCGCCACATTGAACGCGATATCGCCAGCAAGGGCGGTGTTCTGGGCTACCCCGAGCGTTTTGGCTACTGGCAGGTGGCATTGGGCGCACGCTATCAGGTGGCATTGGGCGAGCAGCTGCAACTGGCCGTGACTGGCTGGGCCGGTGGTGGACCGGGCGGGCGGGTGCAGGTGG
>JAGOCN010000020.1 GCA_017998735.1 Giesbergeria sp. | reverse complement strand
GGCTGCAGCTTGACGCCTGGGCTGCGGTGCCGCTGCGCACCTGGCTGTCGCTGGCCTACCTGGGCTGGGCGGCCACGGTCATCGGTTACGGCCTGTGGACGCGCCTCTTGACGCACCACCCGGCCAACCGCGTGGCACCCTTCAGCCTGGGCGTGCCGGTGGTCGGCATGGCGGCGGGCCTGCTGGTGCTGGGCGAGACCGTGACGCCCTGGCAGTGGACCGGCGTGGCCTGCGTGCTGGCGGCGCTGGTGTGCGTGGTGCTGGGGCCGCGCCTGCAGGCACGTTTTGCTGCTTCCAGCCGAACCTGAACAACCCGAATCTGAACCGGAACCGAAAGGGCATGGCCATGGCAAGCAGCAGCAGCAGCGACAGCGACAGGGACGAGCGCAGCGCGGTATGGGACTTTGTGGTGGTGGGCGCCGGCATGGCCGGGGCCAGCGTGGGCTGGGAACTGGCGCAGCAGGGCGCGCGCGTGCTGCTGCTGGAGCGCGAGGAACAGCCCGGCTACCACAGCACCGGGCGCTCGGCGGCGCTGTTCATGGAAACCTATGGCACGCCGCAGATCCGCGCGCTGACCCGCGCCAGCCGGGCCTTTCTGCAAGCGCCCCCGGCCGACTTTGGCACCCACGGCAGCGTGCTGGCGCCGCGCGGTGTGGTGTACCTGGCCGCGCCCGACCAGGGCGATTTGCTGGAGCAGACCTGTGCCGCGCTGCACCCGCACGCACCCGGCCTGGAGCGCCTGGACCACGCCGCCCTGATGGCGCGCCTGCCGCTGTTGCTGCGCGGCGAAGCCGTGGGCGCCGGCCTGTTTGAGCCGGGCGCTGCCGACATCGACGTGCATGCGCTGCACCAGGGTTACCTGCGCAGCCTGCGCCAGCACGGTGGCCGGCTGCGCTGCAATTCTGAAGTGGTGGCGCTGCAGCGTGCCGCCGGCGTGTGGACGCTGGCATTGCAGGACGGCGCAACGCTGCAGGCGCGCCATGTGGTCAATGCCGCCGGTGCCTGGGCCGACCGGCTGGGCCAGCTGGCGGGCGCCGCGCCCATCGGGCTGCAGCCGCGCCGGCGCAGCGCCTTCACCTTTGCCGCGCCCGCCGGGCTGGACGTGGCGCGGCTGCCGGCGCTGATGGCGGTGGACGAAAGCTTCTACATCAAGCCCGACGCCGGCCAGCTGCTGGGTTCGCCCGCCAATGCCGACCCGGTGGACGCGCACGATGTGCAGCCCGAAGAAATCGACATTGCCACTGGCATTTACCACATCGGGCAGATGACCACGCTGCAGATTCGCCGCCCGTCGCACACCTGGGCGGGACTGCGCTCGTTTGTCTCCGATGGCGACCTGGTGGTGGGCTGGGACGCGCGCGCCGAAGCGTTTCTGTGGGTGGCGGCGCAGGGCGGCTATGGCATCCAGAGCGCCCCTGGCTATGCGCTGCTGGCACGCAACCTGGCGCTGGGCCAGCCGGTCGATGCCCGCCTGCTGGCCGAAGGGGTTCAGGAGGCCGCACTGTCGCCCCGGCGGCTGCAGGGCCAGGGCAGCAGCGCCACGGGCTGAACAGCACCACGCTGCCGGCTGGAAACCGGGGGCGCCCCGGCAGGCGCGTCACAGCGCCAGGACGTCAGAACTTGGGAATGCGGATGCGGCTGATCATCAGCGAGCCCGACAGCGCAAACAGCAGCACCAGCGGGTGCAGCGTGAAGCCGGCAATGCGCACCGCGCCGCCCCACAGATTGGCGCCCAGCGCGCCCTGCCAGGCGGCCAGCGACAGCAGGCCGACCAGCACGATGGAAGTGGGAATGGGCGTGCCTTCAAAGTACTTCACCTTGTCGCCGCCGTCCGACATGGCTTCGGCCGTGACGTTGAAGCGCGCCAGGCGCGAGACGCCGCAAGCCACGAAGTAGACCAGCACGATGCGGTCGTACAGCCCCTGCATGCCGCAGCCATAGGCAATCACTGCCGGTGCAACGCCAAACGAGATGACGTCTGCCAGCGAATCGAGCTCGCGCCCGAGTGTGGAGCTTTGCTGGCGCCAGCGCGCCACACGGCCGTCCAGCACATCGAACACCAGCGCCGCCAGCACCAGCGCGCAGGCGTACTGCACATGCTGCACGCGCCCGTCCTGCAGGTACGACAGCATGGAAAACAAGGCGCCCGTGCCGCACACGGCGTTGCCCAGCGTCACCCAGTCGGCCAGGTGGAATTCGCGGATCATGGCAAAGCGCTTGGCGCGCGCGGCGGGTGTGGTCATGGGCAGGGTTCCTGGGGTGTTGCGCACAGGCACTGGCCGTGAAAAAAAGGCCGGGCATGCGACTGCGGTGGTTCTGGCTACCGTCCGGGCAGCCGCAGCGCCCGGTCAGGCACCGCTGGCAACCATTATGGAGAGCGCCCCCGGCCTCCGGTGTAGGCCTGGGCCGAACGTTGCCGCGCAGGCTGGCAGCTGTACGTTCAAAGCATTCGGATTGGGGATCAAAATGCCCTCCAGCGCTTGTACGACCTGCGCTAGAAGCTCATTTTTTAATAGCAATTTGAAAAGCGCGGTGGCGCCGTGGCCCTGCCGGGCGGAGCGGTGCAGCCCTGCAGCAGCGCCTTTCGGTAGCCTGCGCGCAGGCCGCACCGCCTGGCCCGGCCATGGATTGCGCCTGCCCTCCTGGCTTCAGGCACAAGCGGACCGGAAACGCTTCTTGCGCTGCATCATGGAACCGCCGGAGCCACCACGCGGCCACAGGTCTTACCCTGCAAAGGCCGGTCAAAAGGGTCTATTCTTGCTGCCTGTGCAGGCGCCTTTGTGCTGCCAAAAGGCCGCTGCACTCCCTCCCGTTGGCGAAAACGACGACGACGACAACGACGGCAGGCGCCCCGCGCCATGCCGCCCTTTCCCAAAGGCATACACCCCATGAAACGCGAAGACCTTGGCCGTGCCCACGACCTGACCGCCACCCAGCCCATCAGCCTCGATGTGCTGAAAGAAAAATACCTCAAGGCCGGCGAAACCAGCGCCGAAGACCTGTACCGCCGCGTGGCGCGGGCGCTGGCATCCGTCGAAGCCGAGGGCGAACGCGAGAAGTACGAAGCGCTGTTTCTGGCCAACCTGCACACCGGCGCCATTGGCGCGGGCCGCATCATGAGCGCCGCCGGCACCAATATCCAGGCCACCCTGATCAACTGCTTTGTGCAGCCGGTGGGCGACTGCATCCAGGGCGTGGACGAGGGCGGCTACCCCGGCATCTACGAAGCGCTGCGCGAAGCGGCCGAGACCATGCGGCGCGGCGGCGGCGTGGGCTACGATTTTTCGCGCATCCGCCCACGCGGCGCTGAAGTCAAGGGCACGCATTCGATGGCGTCCGGCCCGTGCAGCTACATCAACGTGTTTGACCAGTCGTGCTCCACGGTTGAGAGCGCTGGCGCCCGGCGCGGCGCGCAGATGGGCGTGCTGCGCATCGACCACCCGGACGTGATGGACTTCATCACCGCCAAGCGCACCCCCGGCCGCTGGAACAACTTCAACGTCTCGGTCGGCGTGTCCGACGCCTTCATCGAAGCGGTGCAAAACGACCAGCCCTGGGATTTGGTGCACCAAGCCCGACCCGGGAGCACGCTGATGGCCGAGGGCGCGCACCAGCGCGCCGATGGCCTGTGGGTGTACGAGACGCTGCAAGCGCAGGAGCTGTGGGACACCATCATGCAGTCGGCCTACGACTTTGCCGAGCCGGGCATCCTGTTTCTGGACCACATCAATACGGACAACAACCTGCATTACTGCGAGAAAATTGAGGCGACCAATCCGTGCGTGACGGGTGATACCCGCCTGGCCACGCAGTACGGGCTGGTGCGCATCGACCAACTTTGCGCCAGTGGCCAGCCGCTGAATGTCACGGTGGACAAGCGGGCGCTGGGCCAGGACGGGCGCGGCGTGGAGGTGCGCCCGGCCAAACCCGCCTTCCTGACCGCCAGAGAAGCCGATGTGTACCGCGTCGTGACCGCCGACGGTTACGAAATCAAGGCCACCGCCTGGCACGACCTCTACACCGGGCGTGGCAAGCTGAAACTGTCCGAGCTGCAGGTCGGTGATGCCTTGCTGGTGCAGGCCGGCAAAGGGCAGTTTGGGCAGCAAGGCAGTGCTGCGCTGGGGCAGTTGCTGGGTTTGATCACTGGCGATGGCCACTTCACGAACAGAGGCAAGGGCCAGGAAGCGGTCTGCATCAACCTCTGGAACCAGGACCGGGCACTGGCCGACCAGGTGGCCCAGACGGTCAATGCGCTGATTGCCAGCCCTGTCCAAAGCGTCAGGCAATACCGGGTGAAACCCGTACACGTCGCTGAGCGCAACCATGTCTTTGTCCGCTCTGTATTGCTGGCCCGCACCCTGGCGGAGTTTGGTTTCACCAGGCTGACCAAGCTCAGGGTGCCCGAAGTGGTCTGGCAGGGCAGCGAAGACTGCGTGCGTGCCTATCTGCGCGCCTTGTTCCAGGCCGATGGCACGGTCAACGTGTCCTGCGCCAGCCAGAGCTGCTCGGTGCGCCTGAGTTCCAGCCACACGCTGCTGCTGAAGGACGTGCAGATGCTGCTGGCCAATTTTGGCGTTTTCAGCAGGCTGTACACGCGCCGTGCGGCAGCCGCCAAAGACCTGCCCGATGGCCGGGGCGGCCAAGCCAGCTATGCCTGCAAGACGCAGTACGAACTGATCATCGACGGCCAATCGCGTGAAGTCTTCATGCAGGAAATCGGTTTTCTGCTGGAAGACAAGAACCGGCGCTATGCAGACTGGGTGCAAGGCAAGGCGCTGCGCAAAACCCAAAGCTTCACCAGCAAGGTGGTGGAAATCGTGCACATCGGCAGGCAAGCGGTGTACGACACCACCCAGCCAGACCAGAACACCGTCATCTTCAATGGCCTCGTCAGCGGGCAGTGCGGCGAGCAGCCGCTGCCTTCTTACGGCTGCTGCGACCTCGGCCCCATCATCCTGACGCGCTTTGTGCGGCACCCGTTCGGCTTTGCCGGCACGCCGGAATTTGACTTCAAGGCCTTTGAAAACTCCGTCGCCCTGCAGGTGCGCGCACTCGACAACGTGCTGGACGTGACCTTCTGGCCGCTGCCGCAGCAGCGCGACGAAGCCCATGCCAAGCGCCGCATCGGCGTCGGCTTTACCGGCATGGGCAACACGCTGGCGATGCTGCGCCTGCGCTACGACACGCCGGGCGGCCGCGCCATGGCGGCGCGCATTGCCGAGCACCTGCGCGATGCGGCCTATACCGCGTCCGTGGCGCTGGCGCAAGAAAAGGGTGCGTTTCCGAAGTTTGACGCCGACGGCTACCTGGCCAGCGGCACCTTTGCCAGCCGGCTGCCGCAGGCGCTGCAAAAGGACATCCGCACACACGGCATCCGCAACAGCCACCTGCTGTCGATTGCGCCCACCGGCACGGTGAGCCTGGCCTTTGCCGACAACGCGTCGAACGGCATCGAGCCCGCGTTTTCCTGGATGTACAAGCGCAAGAAACGCGAGGCCGATGGCAGCACTTCCGAGTACGCGGTGGAAGACCACGCCTGGCGCCTGTTCCGCGAGCTGGGCGGCGATGTGGACCAATTGCCCGACTACTTTGTCTCGGCGCTGGAGATGGACGCCGACGGCCACATTGCCATGATGCAGGCGGTGCAGCCGTTTGTGGACACAGCCATTTCCAAGACCGTGAACATTCCGGCCGACTACCCCTACGACGACTTCAAGGGCCTGTACCTGCTGGCCTGGCGTGCGCGCCTGAAGGGCCTGGCCACCTACCGGCCCAACAGCATTCTGGGGTCGGTGCTGGAGGTGCACGCCCCCGCGCCAGCGGCGGGCGTTTCTGCCCCGCAGGAAGAAGCCGTGCAGCCCATCGACCCGATGCGCACCGTGATTGAAAGCCGGCCCAAGGGCTCGCTGTCCGCCGTGGCGGAAAAGGTCGAATACTGGACGCAGGAGGGCAAGAAGCGCCTGTACCTGGTGGTGTCGTTCCTGCCGGTGCCGAACGCCGAAGGCACCGGCATGGTTGATCGTGCGATTGAATTTTTCATGCCGGTGGGCCAGAGCGGCGAGTCGCAGCAGTGGATCACGTCCAGCATGCGGCTTTTGTCGCTGGCGGCAAGGGGCGGTTTTCTGGCGCGGGCACTGAGCGACATGCGCAAGGTCGCCTGGGACCGCGGCCCGGTGCGCCTGGGCACCCACCTGAAGGCCGATGGCACGCAGGTGCCGCTGTGGCACGACTCGGAAGTGGCGGCGGTGGCCTATGCCATCCAGCACATTCTGGAGCGCCGCGCACGCCTGCAGCAGCAAGGCCCGTCGCCGCTGGAAGCGCTGGCGCCCGTGGCCGCCCCCGGCGTGGCACCCACCGCGCCGCCGGTCATGGCCGGTAAGAAATGCAGCGAATGCGGCGCCCATGCGGTGATCCGCAAGGATGGCTGCGACTACTGCACACAGTGCGGGCACCTGGGCACCTGCGGGTAGGCGGCGAAAGCCATGGAAAGCCTGCAAAAGCGGTCTGAAAAACCCGGCCCGGTGGCGGGTACCACAAACCCGCAAGGCGCTGCGCAGACAAAGGGCGTGGGCATAGGCACGGCCGAGGCGCGGCGCACCGGCGCGGCACCGCTGCCTTTGGCCAGCCTGCCTGCGTTGCCGGCCCTGCCCGAAGGCAGCAGCGGCAGCTGGGCCGGCCTGGCCACCACGCTGCTGCAGGCGCGCCAGACCATCCTGCCCAAGCGCCTGGGCGCGCCGGGGCCGGACGCTGCCGAGCTGGCGCAAATCGTTGGCGCTGCCGCGCATGCGCCCGACCACGGCCAGCTGCTGCCCTGGCGGCTGGTGCAGGTGCCGCTGGCCGCACGCGGGTGCCTGGCCGATGCCTTTGCCGCGGCCCTGCTGGCGCGCGACGCCACAGCTTCGCCCGCCCAGGTGGCGCAGGCGCGCGAAAAGGCGCACCGCTCGCCGGTGCTGCTGCTCTTGGTGGTGGACGGCCTGTGCGGCGACCCCGAGGTGGACCTGAACGAGCGCATGGTGTCGGCCGGCTGCGCGCTGCAAAGCATGCTGCTGCTGGCCACGGCGCTGGGCCATGGTTCGGCGCTGACCAGCGGCAAGGCGCTCAAGGACGCCGGGCTGCGTGCGCTTTTTGGCTTGGGCGAGGGCGAACATGCGGTGTGCTTTGTCAACCTGGGCACGGTGCTGTCGCGCAAACCGGCGCGCCAGCGGCCGGAGAGCAATGCCTATTTCAGGGTGCTGGGTGCAGATGGCGCAAACGCAAACGCAAGCGCAAATGCCGACGCAGGCCCTGACGATGACGCCGGCGCAAAAACCTGCCCTGACGCCAGGGCAGAGTAAAAGTCTGGCCCTGCCGCATGTCCCCCATCCTTTTTTTGAATTTTTGAACCCTGGAGAACGTTTTCATGGAAATCACCAGTTTTGACGACCTGCTGAAGGCCGCGCACGCGCAACCCGAGCCACAGCGCCTGCTGTTTGTCTTTGCCGGGGCCGAGCTGCCCGACGACGCCACGCCGGCGCAGCGCGCAGATTTCGAGGCCGGGCACGGCGGGGCGCTGGTGCCGCGCATGTGCGTGGACAAGGCGCCGCACGAGCTGGGTTCCTTTGCCGCGCTGGTGAACGAGGCGGCGCAGTTTGACCAGGGCGAATGGGACATGGTGTTTGCCGCCGCGCTGCCCGGCACCCACCACCACGCGCCCACCAGCGCCGATGCCGAGGCACCCTTGCAGGCCATGGTGGAAGCCATCCGCGCCGGCCAGATCGGCAATTTCATCCCCTTCAACCGGCAGGGCGAGCCGGTGCAGCTGGGCTGAGGCCATGGGCGGCAGCCACAACAGCGGCAGCGATAGCCCCAGCAACACCGGCAACAGCGCCAGTGCCGGTGCCGGTGCCGGTGCCGGTGCCGGTGGCAGCAGCAGCAGAAGCAGAAGCAGCAGCGTGGCGCTGCCCGGCTTTGGCGCGCCGGCGGTGGGTTTTGACACGCCGTTTGAAATGCTGGAAGCCTGCCACGAGCGCGTCGAGCGCAGCCTGGACCTGCTGGCGCGCCTCTGCACCTACCTGCAAGACCACGCCTGCGATGACACGGCCCGCCAGGCGGCGCACGATGTGCTGCGCTACTTTGACCTGGCCGCGCCGCTGCACCACGAGGACGAAGAACTGCATGTGTTTCCGCTGTTGCTGGCACGCGGCGACGCTACCGTGGTGGCGCAGGTGCGCCAGCTGCAGGCCGACCACCTGCGCATGGAGCAGAACTGGCAGGCAGCCCGGGCGCTGCTGCTGGCACTGGCCGAAGGCCGGCAAACAGCCTTCAGCGCGGCCGATGAAGCGGTGCTGACGGACTTTGCCGCAGGCTATGGCGCGCACATCCGCACCGAGGAAGACACGGTCTACCCGGCCGCCCGCACGCTGCTGGACGCCCAGGCGCTGGCGCACATGGGGCGCGAGATGCGCCAGCGGCGCGGGGCGGCCGACTGAGGCGGGTACGGCGTTCTGGCGCAACAGCGCTTCTTTTTTGATAGCTGCCAGCGCATTCTCTGTAAAGGCTGGAGCCCGATTAAGCTTGTAATTTTCTTGACCGAGAAATTGCAGCAGGTGCGGCTTGCTTGCATGCCACTGGCTTCGCTGCCTGCCCTGCAAAGTCCTTGCACCTTGGCGATGGATGTTTTCCGAACTCGCTGGCTGCAATCTGAGGCGGCAATGGCAACAGCAACAGCCGTGCCCTGCCTCACCCAGCACCCCTTTGCCTTTCCCAAACGCAGCAAGAAGGCAACTGACACTCTGTCCAGTGGGGCGAAACCGCTTTTTCCCTGAAATTTGAAAACGGGTGTGTCGCGCAGTTACAGCAAGGGCGAGGGGCTTGGCGCACCTTGCCCTTGCACAAAGCCGCAAGCCCTGCCGCCAAGGCAGGGTTTCCTGTCACAAAGCCGGTTTGACCGTGCCAAGGCCGGGTCGCCAAATCACTGTTGCGCTGCTTCAAGCGCACGCAGAACAAAACACCCACCGCACAAGGAGACAGCCATGGCCAGACACGGTTCCACCTTCACCACCGATTTCGTCCCGCCCCGGTCGAAATACCACGACAGCGGAAAATTCGGCCGCATGTTCGGTGCCTTGCCACCGTTCGCATCCGACAACCCCTCGGTCCGGCAGGCGCTGCTGGAGCTGGGCAAGGCAGGCGGGCCGATGGATGCGCAGGACCCGCCTGGCAGTGCGCTGCAACTGATCTCGAACCTGGCGCTCAGCGCCGGCAACGCCAACAACCCGAAGATGACGGCCGGCATGACGTTTCTTGGGCAGTTCATCGACCACGACATCACCTTCGACCCCACCTCCAGCCTGGAGCGCCAGGCCGATCCCGAGCAGATTGCCAACTTTCGCACGCCGGCGCTGTCGCTGGACAATGTGTACGGCAGCGGCCCCGACGCATCGCCGCACCTGTACGACAGGCACAAGGCCGCCAAATTGCTGGTGGAAAGCGGCGGCACCAAGGACGACCTGCCACGCAACGCGCAAGGCACCGCGCTGATCGGCGATCCGCGCAACGATGAAAACCTGGTGGTGTCGCAGCTGCACCTGGCGCTGGTCAAGTTTCACAACGCGGTGGTGGACCGGCTGTCGGCCCTCGGTCTGGTGGGAAGCGAGCTTTTTTGCGAAGCCCAGCGCCAGGTGCGCTGGCATTACCAATGGATCGTGTTGCACGAGTTTCTGCCCCTGACCTGCGGCGAAGCGATGGTGGCGGACGTGTTGCACAAGGGGCGCAAGTTCTACAAGTGGAACAACGAGCCCTTCATTCCGGTGGAGTTTTCCGTGGCGGCCTACCGTTTTGGCCACAGCCAGGTGCGGCCTTCGTACCGCGCAAATTTCACCGGCAACGGGGGCAACCCCTTCATTGGAATGATCTTTGGCGACCCCGGCGCCAACCTGGACGACCCGGACGACCTGCGCGGTGGTTGCCGCGCCAAACGGCGCTTCGTTGGCTGGCCCACGTTCTTCGATTTTGGCGACGGCCAGGCCCGGCCCAACAAGAAAATCGACACCCGGCTGTCGTCCGCGCTGTTTTCTCTGCCCACAAGCGTGGTGGCAAATCCATCACCGCACGCCAACCCTTCGTCACTGGCGCAGCGCAACCTGCTGCGCCACCTGACCTTTGCCCTGCCGTCCGGCCAGCGGGTGGCACAGGCCATGAAGATCGATGTGATCGACCCGGCCGCCATGCCCGAACTCAAGGTTTTGGCCCTCGACCGCGCCACACCGCTGTGGTACTACATCCTCAAGGAGGCCGAACTGCGGGCTGCGGGCGAGCACCTGGGCGAGGTGGGGGGCCGCATCGTAGCGGAAGTGCTGATCGGGCTGCTGCAAGGCGACAAGCAGTCCTTTGTGTCGCAAGACCCGGACTGGCTGCCAACGCTCCCCACCTGCGACCCTTCTCACCAGGGCCAGCGCTTTTCCATGGTGGACCTGCTGACCATCGCCGACCCGGAGGCAGGCCTGGCAGCGTCCAACTGACAACTGCAAGGCGCTTCACAGCAAAATCTTGCTGAAATCGGCCTCCAGCCCATGCGGAGACTGCGCCAGCAGCTCCTGTTTCAATAGCAAAACAGTTGGGCTGTGGTCTTGCCGGGCAGCGGCCTAGATGTGGTCCGGCTCCACCGGCCCCGGCGTGCCGGGCTGCATCGGGTCGGGCTGCACGGGTTTGCCGGGCTGGATCGGGTCGTTGGGCTGCAGCGGCTCGCCATGGCCGACGTTGTGCGCTTCGCGGGCGGCATCGGTGTTCACCAGACCGTGCTCCACGTCCTTGTAGGCCTGCTGCATGGCCGGGCTGGGGTTGCCATCGGTCATGCCGACCGACTGGTCGCGCTCGTGCGGCAATTTGGGCATTTCGGCCTGCTCGTGCAGGCTGGCATCGGTGTTGGCGTCCTGGGCATCGGGGTCGGGCGTGCGGGTGGTGGTGTCCACGCTGCGCACCGGTGGGGCTGGCGGGTTCGGGTCGGCAGGGGGGCCGGTTCTGGAAGCGGAGAGGGTGTCCTGGGCGGTCATGGCGCGGGCTCCTTGGTGCAGTGCACGGCTGAAGGGGTGGGGTCGAAAGGGATGGAACGGGATGGAGAAACAGCACCGCAGTGGCTGCTTCCCATCCTAGGCGGCGCGCACCGCCCCGGCTGTAGGCGTGTGCCGCGCCAGTCCGGGGGTCTGGGCAAGGCGCCCTGCCCTTTGCAGGGCTGCATGCCACACTTGCGCCCACCGCCCTGTCTCCATGTCCATGCCGCTTTTGCCTTCCTCGCTGTCCCCTTCTGTTGCTGCCGCTCCTGCTGTTTCTGCTGTTTCTGCCAGCGCCATCAAGCCTTTGTCCGAAGCGGCACAGGCCGCTCTGCAGGCTTTTGACCTGGTGGTGCAGGCCACCGGGGGGTTTAGAGCGCGGCCGGGCCAGCGCAGCATGGCCGAGCAGGTGGCCGCCACCTTCAGCACGGCCGAACTGGGCAAGCCCGAAGAAGGCCAGGCCGAACGCCCGCCGGTGCGCGCCATTGCCGTCATCCAGGCCGGCACCGGGGTGGGCAAGTCGCTGGCGTACTGCGCGCCGGCGATTGCGCTGGCGCTGGCGCGCGGCACGCGGGTGCTGATCTCGACCGCCACCGTGGCGCTGCAGGAGCAGCTGGTGAACAAGGACCTGCCAGCGCTGGCAGCCCTGCTGCCACAGCCGTTCCAGTTTGCGCTGGCCAAGGGGCGCGGGCGCTATGTCTGCAAACTGAAACTGGAGCGCCTGGCCGGCACCGGCGAGGCGCATGGCGAGGACGACGACCTGTTCCCCGAAGAAGCCGCTGCTGCCCGCCCGCGCCACGAGACCGAGGCGCGCATGCAGTTCTACGCCAGCATGGCGCAGGCGCTCGCCCAGGGCGACTGGGCCGGTGACCGCGACACGCTGGACGTGCCGCCCGAGCCCGAAGTCTGGAGCCCGGTGGCGGCCGAGGGCAGCTCGTGCACCGGCCGGCACTGCCCGGTGTTCCACCAGTGCACCTACTACGAGCAGCGCAAGGCATTGGTGGGCGCGCAGGTCATCGTCGCCAACCACGACCTGCTGCTGTCGTCGCTGGGCGCACGCACGCTGCCCGAGCTGGACAACTGCCTGCTGGTGCTGGACGAGGCGCACCACCTGCCCGCCACCGCGCTCGACCAGTTCGCCTGCAGCATGGACCTGAGCCGCCTGACCTGGATCGACCGCCTCTCCAGCCGCGCCCTGCGCATTGGCCAGCTGGTGGAAGTGGGCGACATTGCCGACATCCCGGCGCACGCCGCGCAGCTGCGCCAGGCGCTGCAAGACGTGGCGCGGCTGGTGATGGACCTGTATGGCGACGCGCTGCGCCAGCCTTCCAGCAGCGGTTGGGGTGCAGCGCGCACCGCGCAGGCCGGCAGCAGCGCAGCGGCCACCGGCGCAGCGCGCAGCGGCAACGCCCAGCCC
>JAGOCN010000271.1 GCA_017998735.1 Giesbergeria sp. | reverse complement strand
GCGCCGCTGCTGGCCGCACGCGGTATCGAGCCGATTTACGCCATGGCCGGCGGCGTGATGGCGGGTGGCGTGCTGCAGCTGGCGGTGCAGGTGCCGGCGCTCGTGCGGCTGGGCCTGCTGCCGCGCATCGGGGTCAGCCTGGGCGCGCTGCGCGCCGCCTGGGCGGATGCCGATGTGCGCCGCATCCTGAAATTGATGGCGCCGGCGCTGCTGGGCGTGGGCGTGGCGCAGATTTCGCTGATGGTGAACACGCAGATTGCCTCCTACCTGGCGCCGGGCAGCGTCACCTGGCTGTTTTATGCCGACCGGCTGATGGAGTTTCCAACGTCGCTTCTTGGTGTGGCACTGGGCGTGGTGCTGACGCCGCAGCTCTCGGCGGCGCGTGCGGCGGGCGATGCCGCGCGCTATTCGGCCATGCTCGACTGGGGGTTGCGCATCGTGGTGCTGCTGGCGGTGCCGTGCGCGGTCGCGCTGCTGGCCTTTGCCCAGCCGCTGGTGGCCACCCTGTTCCACTACGGCGCGCTGCAGGACCGCGATGTGCGCCAGATTGCGCTGGCGCTGGCCGGCTACGGGGCCGGTCTGATCGGGCTGGTGGCCATCAAGGTGCTGGCGCCGGGCTACTACGCCAGCCAGGACATCCGCACGCCGGTGAAGATTGCCGTCGTGGTGCTGGTGGTGACGCAGCTGCTCAACGTGGTGCTGGTGCCGCGCATGGCGCACGCTGGCCTGGCGCTGTCGATTGGTCTGGGCGCGCTGGTCAATGCCAGCTGGCTGTTGTGGGGGCTGCTTGCGCGCGGCAGTTACAAGCCGAGTGCCGGCTGGCTGCTGTTTGCTGCGCAGGTGGTTGCCGCCAGCCTGCTGATGGCGGTGTTTCTGCTCTGGGCCAATGCGCAGTTCGACTGGCTGGCGCTGCGCGCGCACAGCGGCCAGCGCGTTCTGCTGCTGGCTGGCGTGCTGGCCGGCGCGGCGGTGCTGTATTTTGCGCTGCTGCGCGTGGCCGGACTGGGGCTGCGCGCCACGCTCAGGCGCTGAGAGGCTGCAAAGGCGCTGAGCCAAAAAGGTTGCTGAACGCCCGGTGCTGATAAAAACCGCTGCAGGGCTGGTGCAGTGCGGCCGTTGCGCAGGCCGGTTGCTGTGGCCTGGAACACGGGTGCTGCCTCAACAATGGCGTTGGTTGTACGGTTTTTGGCCGGGGCACTTGACGAAGGCTGACGAGCCCCTTACAACCCGACCGTATGACGCTGACCTTTGCACTGCCCACGCCGCTGGATTACTTTGCCACCTTGGTGCAAAGCGATAAAGAATTTCCCTTGCTGGAGGCTGCTGCCAGTCTGGCGCAGGACGAATACCCTGCGCTGGACATGCAGGAGGTGCTCGACGAGGTGGACCAGCTGCTGGCGCGCCTGACGCGGCGTGTGACCACCCATGCCCCGGCCGTGCAGCGCCTGCAGGCGCTCAACCGCTTCTTCTATGGCGACCTGGGCTTTGGCGGCAATCTGAACCACTACTACGACCCGAGCAACAGCAACCTTGCGGCCGTGCTGCGCACCCGCCGGGGCATTCCCATTTCGCTGGCGGTGCTGTGGATGGAGCTGGCCCAGGGCATCGGGCTGCAGGTGCAGGGGGTGGCGTTTCCGGGGCATTTTCTGGTCAAGGCATTGCTGCCCGAAGGGCAGGCGCTGCTGGACCCGTTCAACGGCCACTCGCTCACGCTGGGCGAACTCGAAGAGCGCCTGGAGCCTTTCCAGCCCCAGGGCGCCCAGCAACACCCGCAGGAAAGCATGCCGCTGGCGCTCTACCTGCAGCCGGCCACGCCACGCGACATCGTGGCGCGCATGCTGCGCAACCTGAAGGAAGTGCACCACGCCCAGCAGGACTGGACCAGGCTGCTGTCGGTGCAGGAGCGCCTGGTGTGCCTGCTGCCCCAGGTCTGGTCCGAATGGCGCGACCGGGGGCTGGTGCATGCCCAGTGCGGCCACATCGATTCCGCGGTGAAAGACCTGGAGCAGTACGTGGCGCACGCCGGGGACGAGCCCGACTGCGAACGCATGCAGACCATCCTGTCAGACCTGCGCCGCTGAACACGGCCAGCAGCACGGCCTGTGCCCTGAAACAAGGGTCAAAAACGCCTCTGGCGCTTGTGCAGCGTGCGCTAGCAGCTATTTATTCGATAGCAAAAAGCGCTGCACTGGCGGTTGGCAGGGACTGTCTTGAAAGTCCGGCACTCTGACCGCTCCCCAGTCCACACCAGCTCACACCAGCCGCGCCGCAAACAGCTCTTTTTTCAGGTAGGCATAGAACAGCGGCGCCGCCACCAGCCCGGCGGCGCCAAACACCGCTTCGGCCACAAACATCACCGACAGCAGCTCCCACACGCCCATGTGCGTGCGCTGGCCCACCACCTTGGCGTTGATCACGTATTCGGCCTTGTGGATCAGCACCAGAAACGCCAGGCAGGCCACGGCGGCGCCGGGCGAGACCGACAGCCCGACGATGGTGATGACCGCGTTGCACACCAGGTTGCCGACGATTGGCACCAGCCCGGCAACAAAGGTCAGCGTGATCAAGGCCGGCGTGTAGGGCAGCGCCAGGTCAAACAGCGGCAGTACAAACAGCAGGAACGCGGCGGTCAGCAGCGTGTTGAAGGCGGCAATCCAGAACTGCGCCGCCACGATCTGGCGGAACGCCTCGCCAAAGCGCGTGATGCGCTGGTGCAGCTGCTGCGCTAGCGGCCGCTGGTGCGTGCCGATGTGCGGGCGCACGGCGGCCAGCGCGCCAATCAGCAGGCCCACATAGGCGTGCAGCACGCCGCCCAGCCAGGCGCGCCCGGCCAGCGCCAGCATGCCGGCCTTGGCGCCCAGGTAGTTGGCCACGGTGCGCTGCACCTCGGCGGTGCCTGCAGGCAGCAGCGCTGCCAGATCGGGCGGCAGCTTCTGGCGCAGTTCCAGCACGGTGCGCGCCACGTAATCGAGCAGCTCGCGGTACTGCAATGGCGCTTCGCTCAGAAAGCTGCGCGACTGCGACAGGCCCAGCAGCAGCAGCGCCAGCGGCGCCGCCACCACCAGCGCGGCCGCCAGCACCTGCGCCCAGCGCGGCAGCCGCGGGGCCATGCGCGGCTTCATCCGGTGCGGCACGCGGGCCAGCAGCTCGGCCAGCCAGCGCGTGGCCAGAAACCCCAGGCAGGCAAACAGCAGGCCGGGCAGCAGCCCGGCGAGCATCAGCAGCAGCAGCGCGCCGGCCATCAGCACAAAGCTGCTGATGCGCAGCGCCGGCGCCGCGTTGCCCGGGCGCACCGGCAGGCGGGGAGCAGGCGCGGCCCCGGCAGTGGCAACCACAGCCGCCGCAGGTGCCGGCGCTTCGGCAGCGGCAGCCGGGGCCGAAGCCTCGGTGCAGGACGGGGGCAGGGAAGGCGTCATCGGGCGCGGCAGGGCAGGGCAGAAAGGCAAGCGGCGGCGGTCGCGCGGGGCACGCCCGGGGGCGTCAGCGCACCTCGACGGCAGCGCCGCCGGCGCGCGGCGCAATGGCGCCGATGCGGTGCACCTGCTCGCCGGCCGCGGTCAGCTGCGCTGCCACGGCATCCGCCTGCTGCGCGGCCACGATGACCACCATGCCAATGCCGTTGTTGAAGGTGCGGTTCATTTCCACGTCGTCGATGGCCGCGGTTTTCTGCAGCCAGGCAAACAGCTCGGTTCGGGGCCAGCTGCCGGCCTGCAGCTGCGCGGCCAGGCCGTCTGGCAGCACGCGCGGAATGTTCTCCAGCAGGCCGCCGCCGGTGATGTGCGCCAGGGCCTTGATGCCTTCGCCGGCGTTGCCCGACACCGGAAACGCCGCCAGCGCCGCCAGCACGTTTTTCACATACAG
>JAGOCN010000270.1 GCA_017998735.1 Giesbergeria sp. | reverse complement strand
TTGCAGAAGTTGAACACCTGATTGACCTGACGCGCCATCACAGTCAGCACTGTGGCGTGCTTGTCCTTGATGCGCAGGCGCAGGGTTTTGGTGCAGTCCATAGTGCAGATTATCCGTGTCCTCGTTCAAACCAGCACGCCTGCGGCGTGCGCGCTCTCGACCCCGGACTGAACTCCGGGGCTTCCCGCGCATCGGGTGAAAGCGGTAGACCAGCGGGTCGGTGGGAACGCTGCTGGGGAGCGATCCCCGGTACGGCGGCACCGTCAGCCACTGGCGTTCGTCCACCGTCAGGCCAAAAATGTCGCCCACCACTGCCGCCTGGTCGCTGCTGAGCGCCATCTGGCCCAGGCAGGCAGCGGTCACCCACTCCTTGCTCAGGCCCACCTTGTCGGCCACGTCGGACCATTTCAGGCCCCGGCTTATGCGGGTGGTGATGATTTTTTCCGTGACGTTCAAGCGGCTCATGGGTTCTCCCGAAGTTTCAAAAGACAGCCAGACAGACCGGCCAACAGCCAGGTCGGCAGGCAGAAAAACAGACTGCGCAGCAAGACATTGCAGACCAGTGTAGCCAGCGCCCCTGCCTTTGTTGGCAACACCGCCGGTGTGCAAGGCCAGTGCAAAAAAAGGGTCAGAATGCCCTCCAGCGCAGACTGGTCCTGCGCCAGCAGCTATCAAATTTGATAGTTCTTCAGGGTGCGCGTGCGCATTGCACCCGGTTGTCGGGACACATCCTTGATACAGCTCAAGGTGTGCCAGACCCGCTGGTTCAGAATCCATGTCAACCAAAGGGTTGATTGAAAAACCACCGGAGGAACCACCCCATGAAACTGATGAACGACCTTTTCTTCACCGACTACGGCCTGATGAGCATCATCGGCATTGCCATGATGCTGGTGGGCGGCGCTGCGGCGCTGGTGGTGCTGCGCCACAAGATGCGCCAGGACCCGCCCGAGGCGCAGCAGATCCGCCCCTGAGCTGACGCTGCCCGTCTAGGGGCAGCCGGGGTCCGCCAGCACAAGCCGGTGAATCCCATCAAGCGCTCTCTGACCAGGGCAAACCGCGTGGCTGCCTGTTGGGTATGCTGCCCACCACGGGCAACTGGTTTGTGCAGCGCCGGCTGCCGCTGCCGCCCCCAAAGGCCTTCACCGCATGCACCCCGCTCCCGTTTCTTCTGCCTCTTCTGGCACCCACAGCTACGAACCGCGACACGGCCACGGCCTGCCGCACGACCCGTTCAACGCCATCATCGGCCCGCGCCCAATTGGCTGGATTGCCACGCAAAGCGCCGCTGGCGTGCTGAACCTGGCGCCCTACAGCTTTTTCAACGCCTTCAACTACACGCCGCCCATCGTCGGTTTCGCCAGCATCGGCGCCAAGGACACGCTGCGCAATGTGCAGGAAACCGGCGAATTCGTCTGGAACCTGGCCACCCGCGCGCTGGCCGAACCGATGAACCAGACCTGCGCTGCGGTCGGCCCCGAAGTGGACGAATTTGCCCTGGCGGGCCTGGCGCCCTTGGCGTCCACCCTGGTGCGCCCGCCGCGTGTGCAGCAAAGCCCCGTCAGCTTTGAATGCCGCCACACGCAGACCCTGCAGCTGCAGGGCATTGACGGCGTGGCCGTGCCGACCTGGCTGGTGCTGGGCGAAGTGGTGGCCGTGCACATCGACCAGCGGCTTTTGGTCAACGGTGTGTACGACACCGCCGGCGCCGGCCACATCCTGCGCGGCGGTGGACCTGCCGATTACTTCAGCGTCGGGCCGGAGCAGCTGTTTCGCATGCAGCGGCCGGGCTGAAACTGCAGGCGGCCCAGTCCGGCATACCCGGGGTGGGCAGCAATTTCCGCCATTGGCCAGGGCAGCGAGAACCACCACTCCAATTTTTGCCGGACAGACAGCACGGCAATGTTGCAATGGGTGGTTATTGCGCCTGCGGCCCGCGCAGCCGGTCGATCAGGCCATTGAGCGCTTCCAGCGAACCGAACTGGATGGCCACCTCGCCCAGGTCTTCCATGCGGCCATGGCGCTTGACGCGCTTCTTGAGGCGCACTTCCACCTCGGCCATCAGCAGGTCGGACAGCTCTTCTTCCACCCGCTGCACATCGCGTGGTTTCTGCTTTGCACGTGGAACCGGTGGCGCGGTGCTGAACTCGGCACCCATCTTGCGCACCAGCGCTTCGGTTTCGCGCACCGACAGCTGGCGGGCGGCAATCTGGTTGCCCGCCGTGACCTGTGTGCCCCGGTCCAGCGCCAGCAGCGCGCGTGCGTGGCCCATGTCGATGTCGCCGGCCATCAGCATGGTCTGCACCGGCTCGGCCAGGTTCAACAGGCGCAGCAGGTTGCTGGCCGCGCTGCGCGAACGCCCCACTGCCTGCGCCGCCTGCTCGTGCGTCAAGCCGAATTCGTTCACCAGCCGCGACAGTCCCTGGGCTTCTTCCAGCGGGTTCAGGTCTTCGCGCTGGATGTTTTCAATCAGCGCCATGGCGGCGGCGGCCTCGTCGGGCACGTCGCGCACCAGCACCGGCACTTCGCTCAAGCCGGCCAGGCGGGCCGCCCGAAAACGCCGCTCGCCGGCAATGATTTCATAGCTGCCGGCGTGTTCGCCACTGGCCAGGCGCCGCACCAGGATGGGCTGCATGATGCCCTGCGCCTTGATGCTTTCGGCCAGTTCGTACAGCGCGCCTTCGTCCATGCGGGTGCGCGGCTGGTACTGGCCGGGCACCAGTGCGTCGAGCGCCAGCACATGCGGCGGGCCGCCGGCCTGCGCTGCTGAAGCACCATCGCTGCTGTCCACAGCCTTGGGGCCGAGCAGGGCTTCAAGGCCGCGGCCCAGGCCCTTGGGTTTCTTGCTTGCGGTTGCCATGGTTTTTTCTTCAGTCCTTGTGGTGCATCAGGGAAGCCAGCAGCGCATGGCCTTCGGGCCAGTCGCCCAGGCCGGATTCGGCATTGAGGTGACCGCGTGCGCCGGCATCGACCAGCCGGGCGCCCCAGGCACCTGCCAGGGTGTGGGCGCGCGCCAGGCTGCAATAGGGGTCGTCGTGGCTGGCCACCAGCACGGCGGGGAATGGCAGCGGCTGCTGCGTGGCAATCGGTGCCCAGCCAGGCAGTTGTGCGCGCACATCGGCACGTTCCACATCGCCCGGTGCCACCAGCAGCGCCGCGTGCACGCGGTGGGCGTTGGCCGAATGCGCAGCCCACCAGGCCACCAGAATGCAGCCCAGGCTGTGCGCCACCAGCACCACCGGGCCACCGGCGTCCAGCACGCAATCCTCCAGCCGCGCCGTCCAGTCACCGCGCAGTGGCCGCATCCAGTCGTGCTGCTCGACGCGCTGGTAGCCATGCAGCCGCTCCCAGCGGCTTTGCCAGTGGTCCGGGCCGGAGCCCTGCCAGCCGGGCAGCACCAGCACGCGGCGGGCCGGCACGCCGGGCTGCGCAGCCGCTGCCGGAGCAGCGGAAACGACACGGATGGCAGGAGCGGCAGGCACGACAGAAGCGATGTTCACAGGCAAATTTGCTCTTTTTTTGATAGCTGCTGGCGCAGGTCCATCAAGCGCCGGGGCCTGTTTTGGCTGCAGAAGTGCGTGCGGCGCGTGCAGCGCGCGGTGCGGTGGCAGGAGCCACTGCTGCTTTGGCCGGCGCAATCGCCACTGGCGCCATGGCAGGCACGCGCGCCACCATTTCGGTGGCAAAGGCCACAAAGGCCTGGCTGCCCTTGGCGGACGGGTCAAACACCACGCCCGGCAGTCCATGGCTGGGCGCTTCGGCCAGCCGCACATTGCGCGGAATCACGGTGTCGAACACCTTGCTTCCAAAGTGCGCCTTGAGCTGCTCGCTGACCTGCTGCTGCAAGGTGATGCGCGGGTCGAACATGA